>JBGTHC010000153.1:0-3563 GCA_041746375.1 Woeseiaceae bacterium | reverse complement strand
ACGTTGCCCGAGCCGATGATGCCGATTTTCAACTTCTGTGTTGCGCGCACATTGAAAGGCAGAGAGGCGGCGGCAATGGCCGTTCCTGCAACGACAAGAAATTCGCGACGATGCTGGTTCATGGCAGTGCCTCCGTGTGGGGCAGGATAATCGGTTCGACTCGCTCTTTGACCCCCCCCTCTTGGAAAAAGTCGATTCGATCTTAGATTTGGCGTAAGCGGAAGGGGTCGCCGGTGCTACTATCGTCGCCCGTGAAGCTTTCGAGATTACGAACCGTTCTGCTGGCGCCGATCGTCCTGTTCGCGTTTGCCTGGGCCGCGCTCGCGATCTACTTCACAACGCTGAGCGAGGACGTGCCAGAACCGGTGGCTGCGCGAGCGCCGTTGAACACTATCGCTATTCTTGGCGGCAGTGGCACGGCCGGGGACGGCATCCTTGAGGCAGCGCTCGCCGATCCTGAGGTCGGGACCATCCGCGTGATCACGCGGCGCATTACGCCGCGCATGGAGGAAGGCATCGCGGCCGGCAAGGTCGAAGCCACGATTCACAACGATTACCTTGACTATGCCGCCGTTCGCGAGCAGCTCACGGACATCGACGCGGTGTTCTGGGCGATCGGCATCAGCTCGTTTGGCGTCGATGAGGACAGCTACCGGGAGATACATGTCGCGTTTCCCCGGCAATTCATGAAGGAATGGCTTAGCGTCGGTGACCGGCCCGCATCGTTTCACTACATCAGCTCGAGCGATATCTCGGCAGACTCGCGGATGATGTGGGCTCGCGTGAAAGTCGAGGCCGAGAACACGCTGTTCGATCTCGCTCGAGGCACGCGCCTGCGAGTTATCGCCTATCGGCCGGATTACATCCGACCTACGGCGGCCGAGAGACACCTCGCGCAAAACCTTCTGTACTGGTTCTTCGGCTCGGTCGGCGCCGCCGTTGAGGCGACTGAGATTGGCCGCGCCATGCTCGAGGTCGCTGCGCGCGGCGATGAGTTTACAAACGGGGACAAGCTGGGCACGCGGGGGATCATTCGCTACAGCGATGCGAATCGCTTAGCGCAGCCGATTTCCTGGGCGTCTTAAAGTCGGTCCGGCCCTTTTACTTGTGCTTGCGTATGTAGGCGGCTAGTTGGCTGGCGGCAAGCCGGACGGCTTCAGCCGGAATGGTTTCCGGCTCGCGCTCGATTCGCTTGTAGAGACGTTTTGGTGACAGCACCCACGCAGCTGATTCCTGAGTGGTGTCGGTCTGTTTGACGTACCAGCCGGGAAATACAACCAGGGGCCGGATTTCGAACCGCCGCCCGGTGATTTCGCTGAGCAATCGCTTGAGGTGCGCCGCCTGCGCGCGCGCCTGAATGATGGGTGCCGTTTCCGGCGGGCCGCCGTTCACCGAGACGGCTTCGCCGTTGTACACGATCTTGCTGCGTCCTTTGGAGGGCTTGCTCCTGGTTTTCGTTTCGATCGTGTAAATGCCGCGTGTTGAAATGATGACGTGATCGATGTTGCCGCCTTCGCCCGGCACGTCGTGATACACCCGATAGCCGAAAACGCGCAACCGGTCGAGGTACTCGCCAACCGCGCGTTCGCCTTTGTATCCGGATCGCAGGTATTCCAGTCGGCGGAATAAGGGATACATGCGCACCAGGCCATAAAGAGTAATCAGCCCGGCGAAAACCGTGAGATAAATCGGATCGGGTTTGACGCCGCGAAACATCCACATCCATTCGAAACCGGCGATGAGCCAGAGGACAAGCAGAATCGTGCCGAGCGGGAAAAGCTTGTCGAACAGGAGATCCATCTGCTGTTCGCGAATCGACTGCCCTGGCTGCCGAAGGGGCTTCGCGTGTATCGGCGACTTGAGATTTCGAGCCATGGCGGACTCATCGTTCGGCTCTGAAGACAACCGATCATAGTGCGCGCACCCCGCTTCTGGCTGCGCACACGGTCACAACTTCGTAGGTAGTGCCGTTCGTAGGTAGTGCCGGGGTCGACAATTCGTAGGTTATGCCAATTCGTCGGTAGTGCCGGGGTCAAAAATTCGTAGGTACGGCTTCGCTCGCGAGGCGGGCTGCTTCAGGGGTGCTGCGGAAGCGAAGCCAGTGGTACCCTCGTCCTCGCATGGACACCACTCCAAACCGCATTGCGGAAGAAGCCCCCGTCATGGGCTTTCGTGAATTCGTCACGCTCATGGCGGCGCTGATGGCAATCAACGCGCTGTCCATCGACGCGATGCTGCCCGTACTGCCGCAGATTGGCGAATCCCTCAACCTTGCGACTGAAAACGAGCAGCAGTGGGTGATCACCGCGTACCTGCTCGGCTTCGGCGTGGCGCAGCTGGTTTTCGGTCCGCTGGCCGATCACTTCGGCCGCAAGCCGGTGCTGCTGACGGGGCTCGCGATATACCTTTTCTTCACAATCGTTGCGGCATTTGCGGCGTCACTGACTACGATGATTCTTGCCCGGGCTCTGCAAGGCGCCGGTGCCGCCGCAACTCGGGTACTCACCGTCGCGATCATCCGCGACCGCTTTTTCGGGCGTACCATGGCACGAGTAATGTCGCTGGTATTCATCGTTTTTCTCGCCGCGCCGGTCATTGCGCCGTCTCTCGGCCAGCTCATCGCGTTGGTGGCGCCCTGGGAGTGGATCTTCGCGATGCTCGGCATTTTCGCCGCCGCGACAACACTTTGGACGTGGCTGCGGTTGTCGGAGACGATGCATCCGGAGGATCGGCGTGCGGTTTCGCCAGCGGGCATCGCACAGGCTTATCGCATCGTGTTTTCGAGCCGGATTGCGGTGGGTTACATGCTGGCCCTGACCGCGATGCTCGGCGCGTTGTTCGGTTTCATCAACTCGGTGCAGCAGGTGTTCGAACACACTTTTAATGCGCCCGGCTTGCTCGGCATCGTGTTCGCGCTGGCTGCCGGATGGATGGCCGTTGCATCCTTGCTTAATGCCCGTATTGTTGTAGGACTCGGCACGCGCCGTGTATCGCATGCAGCGCTGTTCGGTTTCATCGCGATCGCCGCGCTGCACAGCGTGCTCGCGTACGGCGGTCACGAAACGATCTGGTTATTCGCCGTGCTGCAATCCGCGATGATGTTTTGCTTCGGCCTGGTTGGCGCAAATTTCAATTCCATCGCGATGGAGCCGCTCGGCCACGTCGCCGGTACCGGCTCGTCGATATTCGGATTTGTGACGACGGTCGGCGGTGCGCTGTTCGGATTTTTTATTGGTCAGCAGTTCGATGGCACGGTGGTGCCGCTGACCCTGGGTTTCGTAAGCTGTGGAATCGTGGCGCTTCTCATCGTGGTGATCACGGAGCAGGGCCGCTTGTTCCACCCCGTGAACCCGGAACCGCAGTAAAGTTGAAGGACGCCCCGCGCGCGAATGAGGCAAGCTAAATACTCTCACGTGTCGCAACGTTACTAATTGCGACCCATCAGGACCTGACCATGCCCGCAAAAAACATTTTCACCCACCCCATCCACTTAGGCCTCGGCGCCACCGCCATCGTCCAGCCGGCCTTCACCGGCGACCTGAGCTGGTACGAAGATTACGGAA
>JBGTHC010000152.1:0-4996 GCA_041746375.1 Woeseiaceae bacterium | reverse complement strand
GGGCGCCGAAGTCATACACTTAGGTCATAACCGCAGTGTCGACGACATCGTTCGGGCGGCAATCCAGGAAGATGCCGACGGCATCGCAGTCAGTTCTTATCAGGGCGGCCACACCGAGTTCTTCCGCTACATGATCGACCGACTGCGCGAAGCGGATGCGGCGCATATCAAGGTGTTCGGCGGCGGTGGCGGCACCATCACGCGCGATGAGATTGCGTCGCTGATGCAGTACGGTGTCGAGCGCATCTATCACCCGCACGATGGTATGACCATGGGTCTCACGGACATGATCAAGGACCTTGTCGAGCGCACCGAGAAGGCTCGGCGGGAGCCGCGGCCACCGCGTGACATCAAGCCCGACCATACGATCGATATCGCCACGACGATGTCCGCCATCGAGGAAAGTTTTTTCGACGACAATCAGCTGTCCAAGCTGCGCAAGGCCTGGCAGGTAAAGTCGGGCAACGTGCCGGTTCTCGGCATCACCGGCACAGGCGGTGCCGGCAAGAGCAGTGTCACCGACGAACTCCTGAATCGCTTTCTCGCCTGCTTTCCCGACCTGCGTATCGCGGTACTGGCGGTTGACCCGACGCGGCGCCGCACAGGCGGTGCGTTGCTCGGCGACCGGATTCGCATGAATTCGCTGCGTTCGGAGCGGGTCTATATGCGCTCGTTTGCCACCCGCCGACAGCATCTCGCTACCAGCGAAATGCTGGCGGACCACATTCTGTTTCTGAAGTCGCTTGGTTTTGACCTCGTTATGGTGGAAACCGCCGGCATCGGACAAAGCGACAGTGAAATCGTCGATTTGGCTGATTTTTCCGTATACGTCATGACCAGCGACTACGGCGCAGCCAGTCAGCTCGAGAAAATCGACATGCTCGATTTCGCCGATGTGATCGTGCTCAACAAATTTGACAAACGCGGCGCCGAAGATGCGCTGCGCGACATCCGCAAGCAATGGAAACGCAACCACCTGCAGTTCCAGAAGCCGGACGCGGAGATTCCCGTGTACCCGACAATCGCGAGCCAATTCAACGATCCGGGCATTAACTGGATGTTCTCCCAGTTGTGTGCGCGCCTCGCGAACAAGCTGGAGCTCGACGTTGATCGCTGGACGCCCGATATTGACGTGTCCGAAAAGGAGCCGCGTGCGATGGCGGTTATACCGGGCAGCCGCATCCGTTACCTGGCTGAGATCAGCGAACAGGGACGGGCCATCAACGCGTCCGTGCATTCCCAGGCGGACGCCGGCAATCGGCTGCAGCACTTCCATGAAGCACTTAAGGCACTGGACGATCCTCAGCTACCGCAGCGTCTGGATGCGTTCGCCGCCGCCGCTTTGACGGCGGACGATGTCGATACGTCTGTGCGTGTTCTACGGCAACGATACCAGGAAGCCTTGCAGGAACTGACGGCGGAATCCGTCGAACTGCTGAAGACCTGGCCGGAACGGCGCGCCAATATTCGCTCCGACCATTACCGCTACGAGGTGCGTGGCAAAGAGGTCACAGGATCCAACTACCACGAAAGCCTGAGTCAACAGCGAATCCCCAAAATTGCTGCGCCGACGTACGGTGCCCTTGGTGAGTTGCTGACCTTCCTGCTGAAGGAGAATCTGCCCGGTGCCTATCCCTATACCGGTGGCGTCTACCCGTACCGACGCCTGAACGAAGATCCCACGCGGATGTTCGCCGGTGAAGGCACCCCGGAACGGACCAACCGACGCTTTCATTACCTGTCGCGGGGCCAGGAAGCGGCCAGACTGTCGACGGCATTCGACTCCGTTACGCTGTACGGTGAGAATCCGCACGAACGGCCGGACATCTACGGCAAGGTCGGCAACTCAGGTGTTTCCATTGCCACCGTCGACGATATGAAAAAGCTCTATTCGGGTTTCGATCTCTGTTCACCGACGACGTCCGTGTCGATGACCATCAATGGTCCGGCGCCGATGATCCTGGCTTTTTTCATGAACACCGCAATCGACCAGCAAGTCGAAAAATACCTGCGGGAAGCAGGCGAGTGGGAAGGCGCCCGCAAAAGAATCGACCGATATTTTGCGGGCCGCGAGCGGCCGCAATACGCCGACGAACTGCCGGAGGGCAACGACGGGCTCGGTCTCGGCCTGCTCGGTATTTCCGGCGATAAACTGCTGCCACCGGAAACATTTGAAAAGATTCGCGCACGGACCCTGTCGTCGGTGCGCGGTACCGTGCAGGCGGACATTCTCAAGGAAGATCAGGCACAGAACACCTGTATTTTCTCAACCGAATTCGCGATGAAGATGATGGGTGATGTGCAGCAGTTCTTCATTGACAACAACGTGCGCAATTACTACAGCGTGTCGATCAGCGGCTATCACATCGCGGAAGCGGGCGCGAACCCGATCAGCCAGCTTGCGTTCACGCTGTCGAACGGTTTCACGATAGTCGAGTACTATCTCGCACGCGGCATGGACATTGACGAGTTTGCGCCCAACCTGAGCTTCTTTTTCTCGAACGGTATGGATCCGGAGTACTCAGTGATCGGCCGCGTTGCGCGACGCATCTGGGCGCGAGCGATGCGCGAACGCTACGGCGCCAGTGCGCGCAGCCAGATGCTGAAGTACCACATACAGACTTCAGGACGCAGCCTGCATGCGCAGGAAATCAGTTTCAACGATATACGCACAACTCTGCAGGCGCTTTATGCCTTGTTCGACAATTGCAACAGCCTGCACACGAATGCATTCGACGAGGCCGTTACGACGCCGACTGAGCAGTCAGTAAGGCGCGCCGTGGCGATCCAGCTCGTCATATCGAAGGAGTTGGGTCTGAATTACTGTGAGAACCCTTGGCAGGGGTCCTTTATTATCGACGAGCTGACCGACCTGGTCGAAGAGGCCGTGTACACGGAGTTTGATCGTATCTCGGAACGCGGCGGAGTGCTCGGCGCCATGGATACGATGTATCAGCGCGGCAAAATCCAGGACGAGAGTCTCTATTACGAGAGTCGCAAGCATGACGGCTCGTATCCGCTCATTGGCGTCAATACGTTCCTGCCGCGTGAAGGCCAGGAAGACGAAGTGCACAGTCTCGAACTGATCCGCTCCTCGGATCATGAAAAGGGCGAACAGATCCGCCATTTGCGCGAATTCCAGAAACTGCATGCCGACGAAAGACCGAAAGCTCTGCTGGCATTGCAGCAGGTCGCGCGTTCCCGTGGTAACGTATTCGCGGAACTGATGAACACCGTGCGCTCAAGTTCGCTCGGGCAGATATCCGAAGCCTTGTACGCGGTCGGTGGCGAGTACCGGCGCAATATGTAGTAAAGCTTCACGACGCGTGACGGAGCGGCGCCCGGACATCAGTTACTCAATCAAGGAAGAGTCGCGGAGCAAACTTCAATATGAAATCGTGGTTTCTTTATCCGGCGACGATTGCCAGCGGCGTCACGCTGCTCGTGTCGCTGGTCGCGGCGGTACTCAATGACGAAGATCGTCTTGCATGGCTGGGCGCTGCGCTGGCCAGTTTGCCTTTGCCGGTCTTTGTCCTGTTGCTGCTACGGCTTCGTATGCCGCGCACCGGCGAGAATCTGCCGCTCCTGCTCCTGCTGTCGCTGACCGGATTGCTCGTTGCGGCATGGCAAAGTTTCGTGGAGCAGAACGCCGGCTGGACGCCGACTGCAGTTGCGGCCGTTGGTAGCATGTTGTTGCTGGCCTACGTGTTCTGGTTTTCCCGCTTTCAGCGAGTTCCAAACGCCCGGCTCGCTGTCGGCAATAAACTGCCGGAGTTTGAAGTTGCGACGCTGGATGGCCGGGTCGTCCGCTCCACCGGGTTTCTCGGCAGGCCGGCAATTTTCGTTTTCTATCGCGGCGGCTGGTGCCCGGTCTGTGACGGACAGGTACAGGAAATTGTTGCGCGCCAGCAGGAACTGCAGAATCTGGATGTGAGCCTGAGTTTGATCAGCCCGCAAATGGCACAACAATCGCGTATCCTTGCTGACTTGTCTGGCGCCGCCTCAGCGTTTCTGGTCGACAGCGACAATGCCGCCGCTCGAGCGCTCGATATTGTTGATGAGGATGGCGTGCCGCCCGGCCGGGTTCGCGACTATGGACGGGATACGGTGCTGCCAACTGTCATCGTGACGAATCAGAATGGCACGATTCTGTTTGCCGATCAGACCGACAATTACCGGGTGCGCCCGGAGCCCGACATTTACATTTCGATTCTCAAACGTACAGGCGCTGTAGCAACGTGAGCGACGGATCCAGCGGTTCATTCATAGAAAACCCGACCCTGTACCAGGGGACCTATCTCGAGTTTCTCGGTTTTCGACTGACGGCCTGGAAAGCCGGCTTCGCCCGTATCGAAATGCCGGTGCGGCCAGAACATCGTAATACGGTCGGCTACTTGCACGGCGGGGTCATCGCATCGCTGCTGGATATCGCCGGCGCCGTATCGGGCAGTTTTGGAGTATCCAACGATCTGGTATCGGTCACTATCAATCTGAATTGCAACTTCATGTCGCCACACCGGGCCGCCACGGTAGTCGCCGAGGGCGAGCTGGTGCGCGAGACCCGAACGCTTTTCTTTGCCCAGTCGCGATTGGTCGATCCGGAGCACAAGCGCTTGTGCGCGACCGCGACGGGTACCTACAAACGCCGCCCGCGAGACCGGGCAGCTGCCGGTACGCCGGCCGCCGGTACGCCGGCCGCCGATCCCGAAGCTGTGTTTTGCGTTTGGTGTACGACCGAGAGCAGCGTAGCTCTCCCCCATTTTGCCGGGGAGGATGCTACAGTCCGAAGGAATTACCTCGAAAGCATCTCCACCGACAATTTCCTCTACCACTACCGGCCGGCTGCCGGAGTTTTTTCGGCACTTGACCTGAAACGTAATTTTGCGGTTACCGCTTTGAAGGATGCTTCGACGCTTTCCGCCTTCGAGCGCGCGGCCCCCTTGCGGATGCTTTTTGACTCATGGCTTCGCTCCAAGGGCACGCGGCTCCTGCATGG
>JBGTHC010000151.1:0-6966 GCA_041746375.1 Woeseiaceae bacterium | reverse complement strand
TTGACGCCCGGCGGCGATGGTATTCAGGTAGGCGGTATTCGGGCTGTAGGGCAGGTACGCGCCGGAACGTCGCGCGAAATCGATGACCTGGTTCAACAGGTAGTGAGCCCGCTGCGGACCGTGTTGCTGCAGAACCGAGTCGATCGACTCAAGCCACTCGCGCGTCTCGGTCGGGTCTATGTCGTCAAATCGATTGAATTCGCTCATAAGTCGTCCACGATTCCTTCAACCCGCGCCTGCAGCAATTTTGCGGAGTTTTGCGGCGTGAATTCGCCCGGGCGTCCTGCTACGATTGCGTGGCTGCAATTGCCCGATACGGTTGCCGCGTCAACTCGCCGCGCGGATTCATCCCTGCTGGCCGGCGACGTCTTCTTCGTTGTGCATATTATGGCTCATGCGGGCCGCAAAGGTTAGTGCCGAGATGGGAAGTCTGCTGTCCGAAAAGTTTAGGAAAAGTACTATCAAGGTTACCCAGGTTACCGGTTCGCCATCAGCAAAGACGCTTGCGGCCATCGATCAGTTGCTGATTGTCCTTCCGGACAAACCACCCGCATCGGTGTGGCGGCGGATTCCGCAGGGTACCCGTATTCAGACGTTGATGCGGCGACGGTCGCCCGGCAGCGTGCCTGCGTCCCTCACAAGAATCAACAACAAGCGGCAAACGCTCCTGGCCATCGGCACGGTGCCCGCCGACTCGGGTGCATACGAACAACTTGCTTTCGCGCGCAAGCTCATCAGCGCGGTCCTGACGGAAAAAGCGGGGACAGTCGGCATCTGGGTCCTGGGATTTCCGAAATCCGACGTCGAATCGATAGTTGCGCGCGTTACTGCCGCCGCTCTGGCCATCGCTTTTCAGTTGGCTGAATTCAAAACCAAACCACGTGCCTCGCGCATCAGGAATGTTCACGTCATCGGGCTCGACGAAAAACTGGATCTGCGACGGACCAGCGCGGAAGCGGAAGGCAACAACCTGGCACGGTGGCTGACGGCAATGCCGCCGAACAAACTCGATGCGCGGACTTACGTCGACCTGCTGAATGAATTATCAAAAGCGCATGGCTGGCAGTTCCGGAAGTACGATATCGCGGAACTAAAAAAGCTCGGCGCCGGCGCCTTCCTGGCCGTTGCGCAAGGCAACGCGGACGAGAGCGCAGCCATCGTGCATCTGCGCTATCGCCCTGCGGACAAGAAAAAAAGCAAGCCGGAACTGAGCCTCGTCGGCAAAGGCATCATTTTCGACACCGGCGGCACCAATCTCAAGCCGTTTTCGTCCATGGTGGATATGCACATCGATATGGGCGGCAGTGCCGTCGCTCTGGGCACGTTGTTGACCATGAGTGAACTCGAATTGCCGATCGCCGTCGATTGCTGGATGGCGATCACCGAAAACCGCATAGGCCCGACAGCGTACAAGTCGCAGGATGTCATCAAGGCAGCTAATGGCAAGACAATCCAGACGATTCACACGGACGCCGAAGGCCGCATGGTACTGGCCGATACCCTCGTGCTCGCCTGCCGCGACAACCCGGGCATGATTATCGACTATGCAACCCTCACGGGTGCCTGCATCAACGCGGTCACCCGCTATTATTGCGGGGTTTTCACCAATCGACCCGACTTGCATCCGCTATTGAAGAAATCCGGGCAGGACAGCGGCGAGCGTGTCTGGCCATTCCCTATCGGCAAGGAATTCTTGGGCGAACTCGAAAGTGAGACCGCCGATCTCCGCCAATGCACGCCGGATGCCGGCGGCGACCACATACTCGCCGCGACCTTCCTGAACGAGTTTGTCAGTGAAGACATCCCGTGGGTTCACGTGGACCTGAGTGCCTTGCAACGCAAAGGCGGGCTCGCTCACATTCCGACGGATATTACCGGCTTCGGCGTGCGCTTCACGCTGGACCTGATTCTCGACAAGAAGGTGCTTGAACTCCCGGAGCGGAATTAGTGCTCGCAACCGGTTCAGCCGCAAATCTGCTATGGTTCGCTGGTGACAAATCCTAATTCGATTGCGCAACGCTTTCGCGGCTTTCTTCCGGTCGTCGTGGACGTTGAAACCGGCGGCTTCAATTCAAAAACGGACGCGCTGCTCGAAATCGCAGCTGTTTTGCTCGACGCGCACGCCGACGGAACTCTCGCACGGGCGCAAACCGTCCGCTACCACGTGAAACCCTTTGAAGGCGCCAACATGGAAGCGGCATCGCTTGCCGTGAACGGCATCGACCCCTTCCATCCGCTACGTCCTGCGATCGACGAGCGCGATGCATTGCAGCGCGTATTTCGTGAAGTGCGGCGGGCGGTACGCGATGCCTCCTGCTCGCGCGCGATTCTGGTCGGACACAACGCGTCGTTCGATCTCGCGTTCCTGAATGAAGCCATTGTGCGCAACGACATGAAACGCAATCCGTTTCATCCGTTCAGCAGCTTCGACACGGCCACTCTTTGCGGCGTCGCTTTCGGGCAGACTGTCCTGGCGCGCGCCGTGCAGGCTGCGGGATTGGAATGGGATGAGAGTTCGGCGCATTCAGCAGCATACGACGCGGAGATCACGGCGGATGTCTTCTGTGACATCGTCAATCGCTTTCGCCCGACCTACGAAGCCGCGTGCCGCCGACAAACCGCCGTTGCACACGGCGACGATGCGAACGAGGAGATCGATATCGATGCGGCGGAAGCGGCCGCACGCCGGTCGGGCCACGTGGGCTGATTTCCGGCCTGATTGGTCAGTCGGCGTCGTCGGCCAGCAGTTCCTGCAATTCGCCGGACTGGTACATTTCCACCACGATGTCACAACCGCCGACCAGTTCGCCGTTGACGTAAAGTTGTGGAAAAGTCGGCCAGTTCGAGTACTTTTTCAGCCCTTCGCGGATCTCTGGATCTTCAAAAATATTCACGAAGGCAAACGGCTTGCCGATCGATTTCAGCGCACCAACTGTCTGCCCGGAAAAGCCGCATTGCGGGAAATCCGGCGTGCCTTTCATATAAAGGATCACCTTGTTATCCCGCAGCTGTTGTTCAATTCGTTCGTTTACTTCCACTTCAGGTCACCTGCCTCAAATATCTGAAAATTTTGCCGTGCAAATGCGCGACGCTCAATACGTGTCGCGCCGTGTATCGACACGGATCTGGTTGTCCACCGACGTTACTCCGTCCACCGCTCGGGTCAGCTGTACTGCCTGGTCACGGGCAGCGTAGTTGTCGACCGTGCCGTAAAGACTCACGCGCCGGTTGGTCGTCTGCACCCGGAGATCATAGCGACCGACGGTCCCATCGCCAATAAGTCGGTTACGTACCGCTGCCGAGATAGCGTTATCGCTTGCAAGCTGCGCCGGGCTGCTGGTCGCGCCGCCTTTGGAACCGGGCGAACCGGACGCAGGTGCACTCGAGTTGTTGCCGGCGCCGAGTAGCATACCGGTACAGCCGGACAAAGCCAGCGCCAGGACCAGTGCCAACACTACTCGCATCCTGCGCCCCCCGGAATCCGTTGCTTGAATACGCTTCATTGTACGCGTGTCGTCAACAGGCACAATCCGCGAGCGCCCTGGGACCGCAGAATGGTGACGGCGCAGGTCATGCGCCGGTGCCGCATCCGTCCCGGCGCTCGGGCAATGCATTGATCACAGCCCATTGCTGCGCGGCGCTCATGCGCGACCAGTCGATTATTTCCTGTACCGTGCGCAGGCAGCCCATGCAGACGTTCGCCTCATCCAGCGTACAGATGTCTATGCACGGCGATTGCGGAAAGCCGGGTCGTGCTGGTGGGTGGCGCCGGGAATTCATTTGCGAAAAGTCTGTGACGGCTCGAAAGATTGCCGACTATAACCGACAATTCAGCTACTTACAGGTTCGACGCAGGAAGTCGCGAGTGCCGGCCAGCGCGCTTCGTGCCGCGCCTGTGGCGGCGTTCGCGCCAATTCGCTGATTTTGCGTCCTGCTGCCCCTATAATGCGCACACTTCGACCTGACGCAGGTCAGGATTCGCGTTTCGCGAAAGACGACGTCGAAGACGTTTCACAGAATAACAACATACTGATAAGCCTGGGAGAACAAGCTATGAACCCCCTGAATTCAATCGCTGGAACAATCATCGCCGGCTTCGTGCTGGCGATCGTCCTCGTGGTAGTGACGATGGGTGAACACATCGTCGGCACCATGCCGGGCAACTCCATCATTATCTGGCTGCATGTTCTTTCAGGCATTGTCTGGATCGGCTTGCTCTATTACTTCAACTTCGTCCAGGTACCGGCACTGGGCGCCGCCGCCAGCGACGAAGGCGGGCCTGGCGGCGCAGGCATCAGCAAATACGTGGCACCCCGAGCCCTGCTCTGGTTCCGCTGGGCGGCCGTCGCCACTTGGGTGACCGGCGCATTGTTCCTGCTGCATCGAGGCCAGTTGGGCGATGCCTTCGCACTCGGCATGCTGGGTGACAGCGTAAATCCCTACGCGCTGACCATCGGCATCGGTGCCTGGCTCGGCACGATCATGCTGTTCAATGTATGGGTGCTCATCTGGCCGAACCAGAAAAAGGTACTTGGACTGGTCGAGGCGAGCCCGGAAGAAATTGCCAAAGGCAAGCGGGTCGCATTGCTGGCATCGCGCACCAATACAATGTTGTCCATCCCGTTGATCATGAGCATGGTCGGTGCCGGACACGGATTCTTCATGTAGCCAGTCGCCGGATCTGCAGGCCGCCGTTGCCAGGAACGTCAGAGACGCGCTGGCGGAAGACCTTGGCACCGGCGACCTGACGGCAGAACTGATCGCGCCGGCAGACGCAGCCAACGCGACTGTTATAACCCGTGAAGCGATGACCCTGTCAGGCAGACCCTGGGTCAACGAAGTATTTCGACAACTGGATTCCGGCGTTCGCATCGACTGGCACGCGGCAGACGGCGAGACACTTGCTGCCGGGGAGACTGTCTGCGAACTGCACGGCCCGGCGCGCGCGCTGCTCAGCGGCGAACGCACAGCGCTGAACTTCCTGCAAACGTTATCCGCCACGGCAACCGTCACGGCTCGATACGTCAATGCGGTAAAGGGGACCGATGCGCGCATTCTGGATACGCGCAAGACCCTGCCTGGTTTGCGGATCGCACAGAAGTATGCCGTACGCTGCGGTGGTGGGGACAATCACCGGCTCGGATTATTCGATGCAATCCTGATCAAGGAAAACCACATCGAAAGTGCCGGGGGCATCGGCCCGGCGATTGCGCAATCACGTGTCTTGCACCCGAATCGGCCGGTCGAGATCGAGGTGGAAAACCTGTCGGGACTTCGTGAAGCGTTGCAGTCCCGCGCAGAGCGCTTGCTGCTCGACAATTTTACCGTTGACGAAATGCGTCTCGCGGTGCAAGTCAATCGGGATGAAGGAAAGCCGCCCGGTGAGCTCGAAGCATCCGGCGGCATTTCGCTCGATACCGTTCGGCGTATAGCGGAGACCGGTGTGAATTGCATATCGGTTGGCGCGTTGACGAAGAATATTGACGCGGTCGATTTGTCGATGCGGTTTAGATCCGATTGAGGCCGGCCATACGATAGCCACCTTGTTGGAGCCCGCCCTGCGGGCGAATGGAAAAAGTCTGATCGTCGCCGCATTCGCGCGCAGCTCGCGCTCCTACAGGGTTCCATTGTATGAGCCCGTATCACGGGCGAATGGGACAAGGTTGATCGTTAGCGCATTCGCGCGCAGCGCGCGCTCCTACGGTCGCTGTTCGCTCAGGCCACCGCGCGCGTGACGCGTTTCGGCTCTGCGACCCCGTAACCCTGCGCGTAGTCGACCCCCATGCCGCGCAGCATGGTGATGATTTCCTCGTTCTCGGCGAACTCGGCGATGGTGCGCTTGCCGGTCAGGTGCCCGATTTCGTTGATCGATCGCACCATCTCGCGGTCGATCGGGTCGTGCAGAATTTCTTTTACGAAACTGCCGTCGATCTTGAGGAAATCGACCGGGAAGTGCTTCAAGTAGCCGAATGACGAAAGGCCGGTGCCGAAATCATCCAGGGCGAACTTGCAGCCGAGTTCCTTAAGCGCATTGATAAAGCGGTTAGCCTGGGAATAGCTGGCAATCGCGGCCGTCTCCGTGATCTCGAAGCAAATGCGCGACGCATCAAGGCCGCTCATCTGGAACTGGTCGATGACGAACGGCAGGAATTTCTCGTCGCCCAGACTCTGGCCGGACAGGTTGATCGAGCAAAGCGACAAGCGTTCACGCTCGTCTGCTTCGGAAACCAGCCAGCGGAATGCATTGCGAATCACCCAGCGGTCGATACTCGGCGTAATGCCGTAACGTTCTGCCGCCTCGATGAACAGGCCGGGTGCGATTATGCCGCCCGCCTCGTCGCGCATGCGCAAAAGCAATTCGTAATGCGCGCCCTCCTCGACTTCCTGCAATGGCTGTATGGTCTGTCGAAACAATTCAAACCGGTCTTCTTCCAGCGCATTGTTGATGCGCGCGGCCCACTGCATTTCGCGGCGACGGCGCATCAGGTCGATGTCGTTTTCGAGGAAGCTGTGGATGCGGTTGCGCCCGGCCTCTTTCGCCGCGGCGCAAGCGCTGTCAGCAGCGCTGAGAAGTGCAGCAACGTCTTCGTTGTCAGCGGTGATCGGCACAACGCCGATGCTGGCGCCGAGTCGGAAACTGCGGTCGTCCCACATGAACTTGAATTCGCTGATTGCAGCTCGCAGCACTTCGGCGGTTTGCATCGCCTCATCCAGGCTGCAGCTCTCAAGCAGAACGCCGAATTCGTCGCCGCCGAGGCGCGCCAATGTGTCACGCCAGCGAATTTTCGACTTCAACAGTGCGCCGAGTTGGCCGAGCAGCGCGTCTCCGGCGCTGTGACCGCAGGAATCGTTGACGATCTTGAACTGGTCGAGATCGAGATAGCAAAGCGCGTAGGAGGTTTCCCTGGCTCTTGCGCTTTTCAGTGCGCGCTCGAGTCGATTCTCAAACTCGCGTCGATTGACAAG
>JBGTHC010000150.1:0-20267 GCA_041746375.1 Woeseiaceae bacterium | reverse complement strand
CGCGGCTCTGCAGCCCGCGGCTCTGTCGGAGCGGCCGTCTCGGGCGGCGTCCGCTGAATCTGGCCGCTGTCTGAGGGTGCTGCGCGGCTCGGCGCCTGCACAGCCTGCGACGACTGGGCGGTCGGCGGCGGGGCAAACGTCGGCGGATCGAGCAGTACGGTGTATTCGCGCAGCAGGCGACCGCTGGACCACGTTGCCTCGACCAGGAGCGTGACGAACGGTTCGGTAAGCGGATCCTGCGAGGTGACGCGTACCACGTTGCCGTCGCTGCGTCCGGAGCGGACTACCGCGAACTGCAAGCGGGTCAGGTACAACGGGCGGTCGAGGCCATAGCGGGCAAACACGTCAGCCCCTGCAAGTTCAACCTTGAGCCCTTCAAGTTCCTCGGATGTCGCTGACAGCAGTGCGATCTCGGCCCGCAATGGCTCGTTAAGCGCTGAATTGAGGCGAATGTCGCCGAGGCCCAATGCGAAGGTATTGCCTGCCATGAGCAAGGCAAGCATTAGCCATGCACGATTGAGTCTTAGCGACATAGTCAAAATCTCCAGCTCCCCAAATACCTGGCGAATCGCCCTGACCCGGAAGTTGTTTTTCGGTTGTGGATGCCCATTGGGTTTCGGGGTGAACTATAGCTTATAAATAGTTTTTCGCCAAGATTTCAGCTATTTGGACACTATTTAGAGCAGCGCCCTTACGAATGTTGTCTGAGACCACCCAAAGATTGATTCCCAGCGGATGGCTGATGTCCTCGCGCACCCTGCCGACGAATACCGCATCCTTACCGGAGGCGTCTGTGACAGCGGTCGGATATTCACCGATTGCCACGCCGTCAAGCAACTCGACGCCCGGCGCGACACGCATCAATGCGCACACTTCCGCGGCGGTGATTTTTTTCCCGGTCTCGATATGCACGGCTTCCGAATGGCCGTACAGCACCGGAATGCGCACGGTGGTGGGATTGATCGCTATGCGCTCGTCGCCAAGAATCCTGCGTGTCTCCCACACCATTTTCATTTCTTCGCGGGTGTAGCGATTGTCCTGAAACTCGTCGATATGCGGCACGGCGTTAAATGCGATCTGTTTTGCCTTGCCCTTGATTTCGAGCGGGCGCCCATTGAGCAACGTGGTGGTCTGGCGGACGAGTTCCTCGACCGCGCTGCGACCGGCACCGGAAACCGCCTGGTAGGTGGCGACGTTGATGCGCGTGATACCGACCGCATCGTAGATCGGCTTCAATGCCACGACCATCTGGATGGTCGAACAATTCGGGTTGGCGATGATGCCGGTGCGTGTGTAATCGGCAATTCGCTCAGGATTCACCTCGGGCACGACCAGCGGTATCTGTTCGTCCTGGCGAAACTTCGATGTGTTGTCGATGATGACGCAACCCGCAGCGGCGGCTTTCGGTGCAAACTCCGCCGACACCGAACCGCCGGCTGAGAACAGGCCGATCTGCACCTGTGAGAAATCGAATTTCGCGAGATCGGAAACGACCAGCGTTTTGCGCCCGAAAGTGACTTCCTTGCCCACAGATCGCTCACTGGCCAGCGCGTACACTTTGCCGACCGGAAATTTCCGCGTGGCAAGAATATCGAGCATGACTTCGCCAACGGCGCCGGTCGCGCCAACGACTGCTACGTCAAACGTTCTGTTCTTTGTTGTGCCGGATTGTGGAGGTGATTGTTTGCTCAATTGCAATTACCCGCTTTCATAACTGAATTCCAGACTTGATCGCCAATACAGGGAAGGTGTTGTAGCGCTCGTCTAACTGAATGGCAGCGAAGTACGACGATCAGGGCCGCCGCCCGGGACTGCTCGCAATAATCGGAGTTTCGGATGCGACATCCGCATTCTGGGCGCGATGTCGCAGGTAATGATCCATGAGGACCAGCGCCACCATGGCTTCGGCGATCGGTGTCGCGCGCAGCCCGACGCAGGGATCGTGCCGACCGGTAGTAACGATTTGCGCTTGCTCGCCCTGCCGGTTCACGGTTTTGCCGGGAACGGCAATACTCGATGTCGGCTTGAGCGCGATGCTGGCGAGAATGTCCTGCCCCGACGATATGCCGCCCAGTGTGCCACCCGCATCGTTCTTGTCAAAGCCGTCGGGTGAGATCGAGTCGCGGTGCTCGCTGCCGCGTTGGCTGACGGCAGCAAACCCGGCGCCGAGTTCCACGCCCTTTACGGCATTGATGCTCATCAGGCCGTGTGCGAGGTCCGCTTCGAGCTTGTCGAATACCGGCTCACCAAGCCCGGGCGGCACGTTGCTGGCGAGGACGCTGATCCTGGCGCCAATCGAATCGCCCTGTGCGCGCAGGTCGTCCATGAACTGCTCCAGTTCCGCGATACGCGTCGGATCCGCACAAAAGAACGCGTTCTCCGCAACGAAATCGAGGTCGCGCGCAGCGAGCGTTAGCGGCCCGAGTTGCGACAGGTAACCGCGAATCTCGATGTTGAGGCGCTCCTTCAGGAATTTGCGCGCGATGGCGCCGGCCGCAACACGCATGGTCGTTTCGCGCGCCGACGAACGGCCGCCGCCGCGATAGTCGCGGATACCGTACTTCTGCTGGTAGGTGTAGTCCGCGTGACCGGGTCGAAACTTGTCCTTTATATCGCTGTAGTCGTGCGAGCGCTGATCCGTGTTTTCGATCATCAGACCGATCGGCGTGCCGGTCGTCTGGCCCTCGAAGACGCCGGACAGGATCTTTACGCGATCGGCTTCCGCGCGTTGCGTCGTATGCCGCGAGCGCCCCGGGCGGCGGCGTTCGAGATCCGCCTGGATGTCGGGTTCCGCGAGCGACATGCCCGGCGGGCAGCCATCGACGATACAACCCAGGGCAACGCCATGGCTTTCGCCAAAGGTGGTTACCGTGAAGAGACGTCCGAAGGTGTTGCCTGACATATTGCCCGGTCCGGAATCAATGCGACCGCCCGGTCGCATCTTCAAGTTTTACCATTCGCCCGCGGGGCGGGCTCCTAAAGCGGCTGTATCCGGCCGCGACTTGGTTCAATCGTCCTGACACTCGCCCGCGGGCGGGCTCCAACAGGTTCAGCGGAGTGCAGCAAGATCCTTTTTGGTGAGCAGGAAAACACCCTCGCCCCCGTGCTCGAACTCCAGCCAGACGAACGGAATCGATGGCAAGCGCTTTTCGAGCGCATGCCGGCTCCTCCCCACTTCAACAACGAGAATCCCGTGATCAGCGAGAAACGCGTGTGCATCATGCAGGATCGTCATGACCGAATCCAGACCATCACGGCCGGCAACGAGGCCGAGCGACGGTTCGTACCGGTACTCGGCGTCCAGACGGCTGATTTCCGTTGCATCGACATACGGCGGATTGCTGACGATAAGGTCGTACAGCGGTCGCGACGGCTCGCCGGCAAGCGTGGTGAAAAAATCCGATTGCAGCAGCCGTACGCGCTTCTCGAGTGCATAACGCTCGACGTTGATCGTGGTCACCGCAAGGGCATCTGCCGAAACATCCACGGCATCGACCACGGCGTCCGGAAACGCCATGGCCAACGCCACGGCAATGCAGCCGCTGCCCGTCCCGAGGTCGAGGGCCCGTCGTACGCGCTTCGCCTCGATCCACGGCGCGAAGTGACTGGCGATGACCTCTGCAATGGGTGAGCGTGGAATCAGTACGCGTTCGTCGACGTAAAAGCGGAGTCCTGCAAACCAGGCTTCGCGCAGGAGATAGGCAACCGGCACTCGTTCCACGATACGTCGCTCGACCAGCGCATCCAGTGCAGTGCATTCTGCGTCGCTCAGCAAGCGCTGGTAGTGACGGGCGGCCTCGTCGTGGGCAAGGTCGAGGGTGGCGAACACCAGCCACGCGGCCTCGTCAATTGCATTGTCGGTACCGTGGCCGTACGACAAACCGGCGCAGTCAAAGCGTCGTGCGCTTTGCCGAATGTAATCGCCCACAGTCGGCGCATTAGCGAGTCGGGTCATATTGTCTGCCCATGCGGTCTGGCCGTGGAGGCGATCGTCGAGTGGCATCGTCAAGCTGGATCGTTGCGATAGAATATCAGGACCATGATGTTTCCAAGACAAATGTCCGCCGCCGTGGCCGCAACGCTGGTCATCCTGGCCATCCTTGCCCTGATTGCTGGCGGCTGGTTGCTTTCGCAAGGTGACGAGCGCAAGCCCGTCACGATACAGACCGCGACCGTACTCCCGGAACGTCGCGCATTGCCGGAATTCGAACTGCGCGATCATAAAGGCGCTCCGTTCACACGGACCAGCCTCGAGGGTCGGACCAGCTTGCTGTTCTTCGGCTTCACCCATTGTCCGGATATCTGCCCGGCTACCTTGCAGCAGCTCGCCATGGCCCGTGACCGGCTCGCTGCAACAGCGGGCAGCAGCGACAATCCCCTGCCCGGGAGCGAATTAAATATCGTATTAATAAGTGTCGACCCGGCGCGGGATACGCCCGAGACGCTCGAGCGCTATGTAGAGTACTTCGGGGAGGGTATCACTGCGGCCACTGCAAGCCCCGAAGACCTGCTCGTCCTGACCTCGGCGCTCGGCATTTTCTTCGAGCCGGTGCCTACCGGCAACGGCGCAGATTACACGGTCAACCATTCCACTGCGGTACTGGTGATCGATCCGCAAGCGCGCTTGCAGGCAATCTTCAGCGCGCCGCACTCCATCGACGCATTCGTGCAGGACCTGCAGTTGCTGATTGCCTCCCGGTGAACAGAATTCGCGTGAACGCTGTGTGCGCATTGTTGATCGTGTCCGCATGCGGTGAGGACCCCGCCCTGTTGGCCGCTTCGGACGTTACCATCCTGGCGCCGATGCCGGGCCAGGTGATGGCAGTTGCCTATTTGTCGCTGGAGAATCGCAGCCCTGCGCCGGTCACACTGACACGTATTACGAGCCCACAATTCTCGAGCGTGGAAATGCATGCAACGATCGTCGATGACGGTATGGCAGTCATGACGTCGCTCGATTCGATTACCATCGCGGGGCAATCAAGTGTCGATTTCGCGGTGGGCGGACGGCACCTGATGCTGCTGGCGCCGCACAAGGCGCTGGTACCCGGCGACGCAGTGTCACTGCAGATTTACTACGATCAGGTGGGCCTGTTGCATCTCACGGCACCGATGCAATCGCGCATGGCCCGCAACGAGGATAACTGAGTGACGCCTGGTGACTCATGGAGGCCGATGAATGGCCAATAGATGGCAAAGGGCCCGTTAATATGATTCGCGCGCACGCATTTTTGTGGCTGCAGCATCTCACGCCGCAATACCTGCTGACGGCACTGGTGCGCTGGCTGGCCGGTATTCGGTTGCCGGCGGTCAAGAATTTCATGATTCGAAATTTCGTCCGGCTCTACAAGGTAGAGCTCGACGACGTCGCGAGACCTGTGCCCGACGGCTTCGCCGACTTCAACGATTTCTTTACACGAGAACTCGCGGAGGGTGCTCGTCCCATCGACTCGTCCTCGCGCTCGATCGTATCGCCGGTCGATGGCATCGTCAGTGCCGCCGGACCGATAATAGGCGACCGGCTGTTGCAGGCCAAAGGCATCGATTACCGACTCGAAGACCTGTTGGCAACGGACCTGGCCGATGCGGCACATTTTGAGAATGGCGCATTTGCCACTATCTACCTGGCACCGTTCAACTACCACCGGGTACACAGCCCGCTGGCGGGCAGACTGACGGCGTTGCGCTATGTACCGGGCAGTCTGTACAGCGTCAACGACATGACCGTACAAACGCGGCCGGGGCTTTTCACACGCAATGAGCGCCTCGTTGCACTCTTGCAAACCGACCGCGGACCCATGGCAATCGTGCTGGTTGGCGCGCTCAATGTCGGTTCGATCAGCACGCCATGGACCGGCGTAATTCGGCCGCAGAAGTCGGGCGTGGTCAGCGACCTGACGCCGGATGAATTCGCTCGTGAATCGCCGGAAATCGACAAGGGCGGTTTGTGCGGCTGGTTCAACATGGGATCGACTGTGATCGTGCTGTTGCCGCCAGAGACTTGCCGCTGGTACAGCAAACTGCGATCCGGCAATCTGGTCACGATGGGTGAAGCGATCGGCACACTGATCGATAATGACGGACACTGACTGGCGGCCGGCAGCAAGCATCGCGACTGCGCGACGACGCGCCGCCATGCTCGATCGTGCGCGTCGGTTCTTCGCAGAGCGCGACGTTCTGCAAGTCGATACGCCCTCGCTGTCGCCCGCCGCCGTGAGCGACCCGCATATCGACAGCATACGGGCGACTTTATCCCGCCAGCGCGGCGCAGAACTTTTCCTGCGCACGTCGCCTGAATACGCCATGAAGCGCCTGCTGTGTGCCGGCTACCCGGACATCTACGAAATAGCGCGGGTATACCGCGACGGGGAAGTCGGCCGGCGGCACCAGCCGGAGTTCACGCTGATCGAATGGTATCGGCGCGGCTTCTCCCTGGACGAGATGATGCTGGAATCGATCGAAATGCTGACGATGCTGCTCGAACCATCGCGACTGCACGGAAGTGCCGTTTATCGCTCTTATAGCGCCGCCTTTCGCGAAGTCATCGATATCAATCCCCTCACGGCGGACCTGGATTCCCTGCGACGCGCGAGCGGTGCGGACAGACGCCTTGCGGCGGCACTCGGCGAGCGTCGTGACGGCTGGCTCGACCTGCTTCTTGCCACGCGCGTGGCACCGTGTTTCGAGCGCAATCGTTTTACCGTGCTGCACCATTACCCGGCCAGCCAGGCAGCTCTTGCGCGCCTCAACCCGGAAGACCCTACGGTTGCCGACCGCTTCGAGGTGTTCTACGGTGACCTGGAACTGGCCAACGGCTTCGTCGAGCTCAACGATGCCGTGGAACAAGCGCAGCGTTTTGCCAGGGACCAGGCAGATCGGCAGGCACTCGACAAGTTGCGCGTGCCGCTGGACCAGCGTTTTCTCGCTGCCTTGAAGTCGGGTTTGCCTGCCTGCGCCGGTGTTGCCGTAGGCTTCGAACGCCTGTTGATGATCAACGAGAAGACCGACGACATTCGCCCGGTTGTAACATTTCCGTTTGATGCGGGCTGGTGCCCATGAAGACAGAATCGAAAGTAGATTTCAAACTACTCGAGCAGCAGCTTAATGCGCTGCTTGGCGAGGAAAGCGACGCACTGGCCAACGCGGCGAATTTCGTCGGTTTGCTGTATCACGCACTGCCGAACGTGAACTGGCTCGGCATTTACGTGCTGCGCGATAATGACCTGGTACTTGGACCTTTCCAGGGACAGCCCGCTTGCGTACGTATCCCGGTCGGTCGGGGTGTATGCGGTACTGCCGCGCAACTGTTACAGACTGTGCGCGTGGCCGACGTGCACGCGTTTGCCGGACACATCGCCTGTGACCCGGCATCCCGATCGGAGATTGTCGTGCCCCTGACGCTGCACGGGAAACTTGCCGGTGTGCTGGATATCGACAGTCCGTTGCTCGATCGCTTCTCGGTCACCGATCAACACGGTGTCGAATTGCTGTGCCAAATCTTTACCGGCAACCTCGAGCGCAAACGCGTTCACGCGTCTGCCTTTATTTGACCCGCGAGACGTACTCCCCCGAGCGCGTATCGACACGGACCAATTCGCCCTGCTCAACGAACAACGGTACTCGCACGACTGCGCCGGTCGACAATTTGGCCGGTTTGACGCCACCGCTGGCGGTGTCGCCGCGCACGCCCGGATCGGTTTCGACGATTTCGAGGTCCACGAAATTTGGCGGCGTCACCACCAGCGGCACGTTGTTCCACAACGTTATCTGGCAACTGTCCTGCTCTTTCAGCCAGTCGCGCGCTTCGGCGACGGCGTGCGCGTCGGCTGCGTATTGTTCGAACGAGTCGGGCACCATGAAATGCCAGAATTCGCCATCGGTGTACAGGTACTGCATGTCGGTGTCGACGACATCCGCTGCTTCCAGACTTTCGCCGGATTTGAAAGTCTTCTCGACCGTCCTGCCGGTCCTGAGATTGCGGATGCGCACCCGGCTGAACGCCTGCCCCTTGCCAGGCTTGACGAACTCGTTTTCGACGATGACGTAGGGATCGCCGTCGAGCATTACCTTGATGCCGGATCGAAATTCGCTGGTTGAAATACTGGCCATGCTTTACCTGGCCCGATCGGGCCGTGATCATTGATATTAATAGGTTTTTTGCCGTGACCGCTGGGCGGCTCAGGCAAACGCGCTATCATACCCGCTGCCACCCGGCGAAAACAGGACCCGGCCCGGCGTCCGCTGTGGGTCAATCCGCCGGCGAAATGTGGCCGGACTAATTTGATACCCGTCACGGTTTCGCCCGACGACAAGCGACTGACAGAGTGCGGTTGTATAAACTGACCGGCGGATCATCGCCTCGCGCGGGCCTTCCGACACCATTCCCGGTCACATCCACAGGTACAACGAATTGAACGAGCGACAAAGCATTTCAATCGCCGTGCTGAGTGCCACCCAGGACGACGTTGAACTTGTCAACCGGACCCTCCGGGACGGAGGCAGCGCTGCGCATTGTTTCTGGGTGGCCACGCCCAGTGCACTCGATGCAATCCTGGATGCGGAAAACATTGAACTGCTGGTCATCAACATCGACAGCTACGCGGACACCATTCGCCAGGTCATCAAGCAAAAGGAATCGTTCTGTCCCGAAGTGCCGCTCATTGCCGTCAGCCGGTCCGTGGACGAAGCCGGCATCATGGATGCCATGAAGCAGGGAGCCAGCGACCTCGTCTCCATCGATGGCAAGGATCGACTGCGCGCCGTGGTCAGCCGGGAATTGCGCGCGTATCGCGTCGAGCAGGCACTCAACTCGACCATCAATTCAGCGACGGAGTATCGACGCCAGCTACACGACTACATGCAGGGATCTGCGAAAGCGATTGCCTATGCGCAGGAAGGCATCGTTACCGACGTGAACAGTGCGTGGCTGACGCTCTTTCGCATTGCCGACAAGAGAGAAATTGTCGGAATGCCGCTTATGGACAGCTTCGAGTCGCAGAGCCAGGCGGCCATCAAGGGTGCAATCGTCGCAACCGTCAAGGGCAAGTGGCAAAAGGACCAAACGCTGGCCGCCCGTTCGCGCCTGGGCCAGGCCGAGGTCGTGGAATTGACAATCGAATTGCAGCTTGTGGACTTCGATGACGGGCCGCACGTGCAGGTCTGCATCTCTCCGCCCGAAGAAAAGACCGAAGAACCCACCAAGCTGGTGCATGAAGCACTCAAGCGTGATCCAACGACACTCTTCTTTCATCGTGTGCAATTTCTGGAAAAGCTCGCGAAGCGTCTTGCCAAGAAGCCGAAATCGGGCCTGCACGTCCTTGCATTGATCAAGCCGGATCACTTTTCCGAGCTGCGCAAGGTGATCGGCATTCTGCCAACCGAAGAAGTCCTGTCGCAGTTTGCCGAAGAGGTCCGCAAACGCATGCACCCTCGCGATATTGCAGGACGCTTCGAAGGAACTTCCATCATGGTGCTTCTCGAGCGTGGCAACGAACGCGATGCTGAATCGTGGGCGCAACAGCTCGTCGAATACATTCATGACTACGAGTTCAGGATTGGCCAGCGAGCGGTCAACCTTACCTGCACGGTCGGCATATGCTCGGTCAGCGGGGTCTACTCCAATATGGAGGAGCTTGTGACTGCCGTGGCCGAAGCGCAGGAACTGGGCAGAAAGAACGGTGGCAACGGTGTGTTCATGGGCGACTCGACCGATGCCGATACCCGATTGCGGAAATACGACGCAATCTGGGTCAAGCACATCAAGTCGGCACTGATGGAGAATCGTTTTCGTCTCGCACAGCTACCGATCGCGGGCCTGCGCAGTGACTCCCAATCCATGTATGACTTGTTGGTGCGCATGATCGATGAGCAAGGGAACACCGTCCTGCCATCCGATTTTCTGCCGGCCGCCGAGCGGAACAATTTGATGAAAACCATCGACCGGTGGATTATCACTGCGGCGCTGGATTTTGCCGCCGAAAACGAAGCCGAACGGGTCTTTGTGCGCGTATCTCAACAATCGATGCAGGATGCTTCGCTGATCGATTGGATGAAAAAGGAATTCGGCCGCAGGAAAGTGAAAGCGGGTAATCTCTGCATTCAGATTCCCGAACAGGAAGCGGCCAAGTCCATCAAGCCGACCCGACAGATGGTGGAACAGTTTCGTGCACTGGGTGTGCGGTTTGCACTGGAACACTACGGTGTCGACAAGAATCGTTTTCAGATACTGGACATCCTGCGACCCGACTACATCAAGATCGATGGCGAGCTGATGCATACCCTTACCTCGGACCTGGGCATGCAGGAAAGCGTACGACTGGTAGCCGAAGCTGCCGACCAGCGTGGCATTGAAACCATTGCCGAACGTGTCGAGACCGCGAACGCAATGGCGATCCTCTTTCAACTCGGTGTGCACTTCATGCAGGGACATTATGTGCACGAGCCGGAAGTTGTATTGCAGGAGCTGCCAAGAGTGTCGCAAACAACGCTGGATGCCATCGGCTCGTCCTGACCGGCAAAGTGGGGCTGGAGGCTTCGCGCTGTTGGAGTCCGCCTGCGGGCGAATGTGGTAACGATCGGGCCGCCTCCCATTCGCGCGCAGGGCGCGCTCCTACAACGTACTTGCAATGGGTTCTGTTGGAGCCCGCCTGCGGGCGAATGCGGTGACGATCAGGCCGCCTCCCATTCGCGCGCAGGGCGCGCTCCTACAGTGCTGGTAAGTTCCCGTCGACAGCACTTAATAAGCGGGCGACTGATTGATGCTTGTGCAATGTGTGACTCGTGTCACAGTTCTGTTGCAGCGACGGCCCTGAACGGCCTGTCATAAGTCGAAACTTCGAACAAGTCCGTTTACAGAAACCCTGCAGACTCCTAACCTCGTGGCTATTCGGCCCGGTTTACAAGAGTGCTCTTCTGTGCAACGGCTGCGGTGTCCTGCGACGCAGTGGCCGGCGCTAAGACAGCGAAACCTGATTTCGATCCATCGGAGTGTGCAAGCGTGAAAGCATCGTCGCAATCGCAACAGAATGACAAGAGCAATAAGACGAACAAGAACAAGCATCGAGTTGCCAGTCGTCAAGGCGGCGAACGCTTGAACCGGGCGACCCCTCGTCTCATGCTGCCCGCTTTGCTCGCGCTTGGCGGTGGTTATGGAATGATGGCGGACAATGCCGCTGCGCTCGAACTGGGCGATATGAACGTTCAATCGACGCTCGGACAGCCGCTGCGCGCAAGTATTGCCTATGCATTGGGGCCCAACGAAAGCATCCATAATCATTGTATTTACCTGCGGCCCGCAAACGCTTCGCGTGGCCTGCCCGAAATACGCAACGCGACGGTGAATGTAACCAACGGCGCGATTCGGCTGACCGGCAGCACCGCTGTCCGCGAACCGATTCTCACTCTGCAACTCGTGGTTGACTGCCCGTACAGTGCCAATCTGAGTCGCGAGTACGCTTTATTTATCGAGCCTTCGTCCAGGCTGCAGGCAGCTCCGGTTGCCGCGACAACAGTGCCGGCAGTTCGCAGCACGAACCCGGTCACCCGACGAGACATTGCGCCTGCCACTCAACACGCGGCACGCCCGGCGACGACATCCGGCGCGCCGATCCGTGGCGAAACCCGCTATCGAGTGCAAGCAGGCGATTCGCTGTCGGGCATTGCATCTCGCATCAGTGACCGCGACATCAGCCTGTGGCAAGCCGTCGATGTGATTTTCGCGGCGAATCCCGATGCTTTCATCAACAATGACCGGAATCGTTTGCGCGCCGGCTCTGTCCTGGTGTTGCCAGGCATGGGCCAGGTCGACGCTGGTCGTTCCGACAGCAGTGTCGGCTCGCGTGACCTTGCAGCAGCAGCGTCGACCCTCTTTCAACCTGAAGTGACCGCATCCGCTCCAGTGGAACCGTCGGCGGCAACGGCTCGCTTGACCCAGACAGCAGTGGACCTTCGCGACCCGGTAAGTACTAATGCCGCGCTAACGGAGTCCACAGTTGCAGTGACCCGTCAGGCGAATTCTGCAACGGATGCGGACAATCCGTTTGTCACGCCCGACTTTCCGGCGCAGGCAGCCGGCGATGGACAGCGATTCGCGCCGCCGCAGGAAACAATAGCGGACACTCGCATCGAGTCGCCGGTAACGCCGCGAATCATGGTGAGCACCGGCACGTCTTCCACGAGCGAGGGCTGGGGTTGGTTAGCGTGGCTCGGTGGCAGCGGTGTTGCCATCATACTCGGCTTGCTGCTGTTCGGTCGACAGTTGAAGGACCGTTTCGCCCCACGCGGTGACCGCCTGGTTCTTGACACGAATCCGGGACGTCGTCGAACAGATAGCGGCAACACGCGCCAGAAGGACGTGCCGCAGGATCTCGCTACAACAGTCGAGGATTACGCGCCTGACGCGCGCCCGGTAACGCTCGATGCCGACCTCGATTCGGGCATGGGTTTCGAAGACGACGAAATCGATTTAGCGCAGGAGTTCGGCTTTTCAACCTCCCGAGATCTCTATGGCAGCGTGGATATCGAGCTTACCGAACTTGCAACTCCTGCGCCCGAGCAGCCGCCGACCGATATCATTCCTCCGCAACGCTTCTCCGAAACCTTGATCCTCGAGAAGGAAGTTCCACCGAGCGATGACACGGGCGAATACGACTTGTCAATGATCGTCGATGCAACCCGCCAGTCAATCGATGAGGAGGCGGACACGGCCAAGGACCTGCGAGCTGTACAGATCGATACCGGCGACAACGAAACATTGGACGCCGACGAGTACACGCTCAGCAAAGCGGTCGAATACAAGATTCTCGAGCAGGACTACGAGGCCGAACTGACGGCTACGCAGGCGCTGAATGTCGAATTGATGAAAGCGGCAAGGGCAGCGACGGCCAGCAAGGAGGCAAACGCTGACTCCGAAGCACCGACCGCCGAGTACATCGAGCTGGGTTCGGAGCTGACGGCACAGTTGCCGGAATCGTTCGACGAAGACCGAACAACCGAAATGCCGCTCAATTACGAACCCGCTACGCAGGAACTGACCGAGGTCGTCGACCTCGACGACAGCGGTATCAATGAGGAAGTCACTCGCGAACTGCCGGCAGCCGACAACGATGCGACCGTTGAGATGGACATCGAAACGGCGACCGTTGACACGAAGAAGTTGCGGGCTTCCTGAGACCCGGATACGCCGTCGATGGAAGCCGCGTAGGAGCGCACCCTGTGCGCGAATGCGACAACGAAAGAGCCGTTTCCCATTCGCGCACAGGGCGCGCTCCAACGGAGTCTATGCGGATTGCAGGCGCTCGACTTTGCGCCAACCTTTGGGCAACAACGCACCGCGACGACCGCGCTCACCGTAGTAAGGATCCAGATCGTCCCAGCGCAAAGTCATGGTTCGGGTGCCGGTTTGCACGCGCAAATTACCCTCTTCGGGGATTACGGCAACGGCCACCAGTTTTTCTTCCCCTGCCTGGTACTTCTTGCCGGGGATATTGACGATCTTGTTACCTTTGCCTTTCGACAGTTCCGGCAACTCGTTCATCTCGAACACGAGCAAGCGGCCGATGGAGCTCACAGCAGCAATCAGGCACTCAGCGCCGGCGGGCACGGCGGCCGGAATTACCGCACGGCCGCCCGCAGGCACCCGGAGCACTGACTTTCCGGCCTTGTTGCGCGAGCCAAGATCCCCGAGAGCGGCGATGAAGCCGTAGCCTGCGTCGCTGGCCAGCAGCCATTTCGAATCCGCTTCACCGATCATCGTGCCGCAGAAAACCGCACCATCGGGTGGTTTGAATCGCCCGGACAGCGGCTCGCCCTGGCCGCGCGCGGACGGCAGTGTGTGCGCCAGCACGCTGTAGACGCGCCCCGTGCTGTCGATGAACATCGCGAGCTGGTTACTGCGTCCGCAGGCGGACGCCAGAAAACCATCTCCCGACTTGTAGCTTAAGACGAGTGGATCGATATCATGACCCTTGGCCGCACGCGCCCAACCGCGATGCGACAGCACTACGGTTACCGGCTCGCTGCTGATTAACTGCGTTTCGTCGAGCGCCTGCGCAGCTTGCCGCTCTACCAGCTTGGTACGGCGGCCATCGCCATACGCCTCGGCGTCTTCGAGAATTTCGTTCTTGATCAGTGTTTTCAACCGGGACGCGCTCTTCAGGGTCTTCTCAATGACATCGCGCTCCGCATCGAGGTCGCTTTGTTCGCCACGAATCTTCATCTCTTCGAGCTTTGCGAGGTTACGCAGTCGCAGATTGAGAATCGCCTCCGCCTGGATGTCGGATAATTTGAAGCGCGCCTGGAGTTCGGATTTCGGATCGTCCTCTTCGCGAATAATCGCAATCACTTCGTCGATGTTGAGATAAGCGATTAGCAAGCCATCGAGAATGTGCAGGCGGTCCGAAACGATCTGCAAGCGATGCTGCAGGCGACGCTTGACGGTTGCGCGGCGGAACTGCAGCCACTCCGTAAGCAACTCGAGCAGATTGAAATTGCGCGGACGGCCATCCAGCGCAACGATATTCATGTTGACACGTACCGTGCGTTCGAGCGAGGTCGTGGAAAACAGGTGCGACATGAGGCCGTCGATGTCGATCTTGTTCGACTTCGGCGTGATCACCAGGCGAATTGGATCCTCGTGATCCGATTCGTCACGCAGATCCTCGACCATCGGCAGTTTTTTGTTGCGCATTTGCGCTGCAATCTGCTCGAGTATCTTGCTGCCGGATATCTGGTACGGCAGCGAATTGATGATGATCTCGCCGTTGTCTACCTTGTAGGAAGCACGTACGCGCAAGGTGCCGTTACCGGTCTGATAGATCTGCCGGATCTCGGCTCGAGGCGACACCAGTTCACCTCCGGTCGGGAAATCCGGCCCTTTGATGTGCTTCATGAGCTGCGCAACGGTGGCATCGGGATTGTCGATCAGGTGTACAAGTGCGCTGGCAACCTCGCGCAGATTGTGCGGAGGCACATCGGTCGACAGCCCGACCGCGATACCGGTGGTGCCGTTGAGCAGCAGGTTCGGCAAGCGCGCCGGCAGCACCACCGGCTCGTCGAGCGTGCCGTCGAAATTGGGCGCCCAGTTGACTGTGCCCTGCCCCAGTTCGGCAAGCAACGACTTCGCATACGGCATGAGTCGCGATTCAGTGTATCGCATGGCGGCAAAGGACTTCGGGTCATCGGTAGAACCGAAATTGCCTTGCCCATCAACGATGGCATAGCGATAGGTGAAGGACTGCGCCATCAGTACCATGGCTTCATAACAGGCGGAATCACCGTGCGGATGGAACTTGCCGATGACGTCGCCAATAGTCCGCGCGGATTTTTTCGGCTTCGCTCCGGCAGACAAACCGAGTTCGCTCATGGCATACACGATGCGACGCTGTACCGGCTTGAGGCCGTCGCCGATTTGCGGCAAGGCACGATCGAGAATGACGTACATCGAATAGTCGAGGTAGGCCTTCTCGGTGTAGTCCTTCAGCGCCAGCTGCTCGACGCCTTCGAGATTCAGTTGGTTCTGCATGGTCGCTCCTGTGACCTCTCAGACTTCTGCAAGATTACCCTTCGTTTCGAGCCAGTCTCGCCGATCGGCGGCCCGTTTCTTGGCCAGCAGCATGTCCATGAGTTGGTCGGTATTGTCTTTTGCGCCGACTGTAAGCTGCACCAGGCGGCGGGTGTCTCGATGCATAGTGGTCTCGCGTAGCTGCTGCGGGCTCATCTCGCCAAGTCCCTTGAAGCGCGTCACCGAAACCTTGCCGCGCAGTTTCTCAGCTTCGATGCGATCGAGAATGCCCTGTCGTTCGGCCCGGTCGAGCGCATAGAACACGGCCTTGCCGACATCGATGCGAAACAGCGGCGGCATGGCAATGTAGACGTGGCCGGAGAGCACGAGACTTCGGAAATGACGCAGGAACAGTGCGCACAGAAGGGTGGCAATGTGCGCACCGTCCGAATCTGCGTCGGCAAGAATACAGATCTTGTGATAGCGCAGGCCGTCGATGTCGCCGGCACCCGGATCCACGCCGAGCGCGACGCTAATGTCATGCACTTCCTGGGAAGCGAGAATCTCGTTCGTATTCACCTCCCAGGTGTTCAGGATTTTTCCACGCAGCGGCATGATCGCCTGAGTCGTGCGATCACGCGCTTGCTTGGCTGAACCGCCGGCAGAGTCCCCCTCGACGAGAAACAGCTCGCAGAGTTCCGGCTCCTGCGAAGTACAGTCCGCCAGTTTCCCCGGCAACGCCGGGCCGGTGACGATTTTCTTGCGCACGACTTTTTTCGCCGCGCGCAGTCTTGATTGAGCCTTGCCGATGGCAAGCTGAGCAATCTGGTCGCCTGTTTCAGGATGCTGGTTGAGCCACAACGAGAAGCTGTCCTTGATCACTCCGGTGACGAACGCGGCCGATTCCCGGGACGACAGCCGCTCCTTGGTCTGCCCGGAGAACTGCGGATTCTCGAGCTTGGCACTCAGCACGAAACTCAACCCGTCCCAGACATCCTCGGGCGACAGTTGCACGCCGCGCGGCAACAGGCTCCGGAATTCGCAGAACTCGCGCAGCGCATTCGTCAGCCCGGTGCGCAGTCCGTTGACATGCGTGCCGCCTTGCGGCGTCGGAATCAGGTTGACGTAGCTTTCCTGCACCGCGGTGCCTTCTTCCGTCTGCCACACGATCGCCCAGTCCACGGCTTCGTGCCTGGCGGCGAGACTGCCGGAGTACGGTTCGGCCGGCAGATGCGGCATCGTACCGACCGCTTCAAGCAGGTATTCCTCCAGGCCACCCGAATAAAGCCACTCGACGGATTCCTTCGGCTTTTCGACCTTGAGACGCACATTCAAGCCGGGACACAAAACCGCCTTGGCTCGCAAAGCATGTTTCAGGCGCGAGACGGAGACCTTGGGAGAATCGAAGTAGCCGGGATCCGGCCAGAAGCGGATCGTGGTGCCGGTATTGGCCTTGCCGACCGTGCCGACGACTTCGAGTTTGCTGCGCTTGTCGCCGCTAGCGAAACTCTGGTTGTATTCTTTTCCACCGCGCCGAATCCAGATTTCCAGATTTTTCGACAGAGCGTTGACCACCGACACGCCGACACCATGCAGGCCGCCGGAATACTGGTAGGTATCTTTGTTGAACTTGCCGCCGGCATGCAGTCGCGTGAGGATGAGTTCCACACCCGGGATTTTTTCCTTCGGATGCATGTCGACCGGCATGCCGCGACCATCGTCGCTGACTTCGACGGAGCCATCGGCGTAGACCGTGACCTCAATCTTTTTGCAATGCCCGGCAAGCGCCTCGTCGACGCTGTTATCGACGACTTCATGGACCAGGTGATTCGGCCGGGTCGTATCGGTATACATGCCCGGTCGGCGCCGCACAGGCTCAAGGCCGCTCAGGACCTCGATATCGGCCGCATCGTATCGTTTGCTCATTGTCACTTTTGCCACAAGCGCGTAACCGGCGCGATTCTAGCAGGATGCCGCAGCGCCTTGTTGGAGTGCGCCTGAGTCACCGGCCTGGATCGCGGGTACGTGCGCATTCGCGCGCAGGGCGCGCTCCAACGGCGCATGGCCGAAGGCTCTCGTGTACATGGTCGGCTCCTTGTTGGAGCGCGCCTTGCGCGCGAATGCGCGGAGCCTAATCGAGATCGCTGGCCAACGACAGGCGAATATTGTCAGGCACCGGACGCACGTCTACCTGGTAGTTCTCATGGTCGATGCCGGCCGCGAGCGTTGCACCTTCTTTAAGCGCTTTAATCTGCTGCGGCTCCAGTTCGAATCGCAGGAAGTGCACTGCGGAGGTCTTCTCCACTGTTTCACGTTCCATATCTTCGTCCGCAACGGGTCGAACAAGTGCGAAATCGTCGACCTGCATCCACACGTGATCTTCGATACCGATGAGGCGCTGCAGCATTTCCCGGCGTTCGGTCGCATCGGGGAACTCCACCATGAAGGTCGCTTTCCAGTTCGCGCCGTCGGGGATCAACGGATTGTAGGCCTCGATTTCCTCGTTGATGCCGGACGCGTCGAAAATACGCTCCGCACGCAGCATTTCCTGTACCTGGTACTGCATCGTCATGCGATCTTCGAAATACAACGTGGCATTCGTGCCCAGCGGAAGACGCCGATCGCGCTTGTGCGTCATTACCTGCTCACGAAACGTAGTGCGTATTTCGGCGTACTTCTCAAGGCTGTAAAGACTTTCCCGGGTGAGTTTTTCCATATCAATACTGTTTAAATTCCGTAGGCAATGCGCAGCAGACCAAGCGGGTGCTGTGCTTTGTGATTGTCGAGGCCGCGCGCAATCTGTTCGGCCGCCATAGGACAGTCGCTGACAAAGTGCGTCGCGTTGCTGTCCGCAACTCTGCGCACGACCGGCTTGGCAATCTTCACCGAGATGTCATGGAACTCACTTTTCACGGCGTAAGTACCATCGTGGCCGGAGCAGCGTTCAATGGCCTCAACTTCTGTGTCCGGTGCGAGCATCAGTATTTCGCGGGTTTTCTGACCGATATTCTGCACACGCAGGTGACACGGTACGTGGTAGGCAACTTTGCCGAGTGATTGCTGGAAGTCTGTGCGCAGCTTGCCGGCCTTGTGGCGCAACATCAGGTATTCGAACGGGTCAAACATGGCGTCGCGCACGCGGGCCACAGCTTCGTCGTCCGCGAACATTAGCGGCAGCTCCTGCTTGAACATTAATGTGCAGGACGGAATGGGCGTTACGATGTCCCAGCCACGCTCGATCCATTCGACCAGCACGGGAATATTCGCCTCTTTCGCATGTGCAACTGCATCGAGGTCGCCCAGTTCGAGTTTCGGCATGCCGCAACAGGCTTCTTTCTCCGCCAACGCAACCGGGATGCCGTTGTGTTCGAATACGGCAACCAGGTCTGCGGGCAACGACGGCAAATTCCGGTTGCCGTAGCAGGTGGTGAATAGCACAACCTTGCCGCGCGTCGTTGTTGTCGCTTCCGCCTTTTCGCCATTCTCCTTCCTGTGCTTCCGCAAGGATTTTTGCGCGGTCTTCGAATGGTACGCAGGCACGGGCGCGTTGCGGTGCACGCCCAGCGTTTTTTCCAGGATCTGGCGGCCGGACTTGCTGCGATTAGTCGCATTCACCGCCTGCACGATCACGGGGATGCCGGCGAGCCGACCGACGGTGTCGGTCGAACTCAGCATTCGGTCACGCCGGCTGGCACCGCTTTTTTTGAACTTCGTTGCCTTGGCGCGCAGCATGAGATGCGGAAAATCAACGTTCCATGGATGCGGCGGCACGTAGGGACATTTGCTCATGTAGCACATGTCGCACAGGTAACAATGATCGACGACATCCCAATAGACTTCCTTGGGCACGCTGTCGAGCTCCATGGTCTCCGATTCGTCGATCGCATCGAACAACGTGGGGAAGGCGTGACAGAGATTGAAGCAGCGTCGGCAGCCATGGCAGATGTCGAAGACACGCTCCATTTCCTTGATGAGCGACGGTTCGTTGCAATAGTCGTCGGATTGCCAGGCAATAGGGTGCCGGGTCGGGGCTTCGAGGCTGCCTTCGCGGCTGCGACCACGATCGTCAGATGTATTGCTCATGTGCAACGGCCGGCACGGCAACCGGTGATCCGGCCGCCGCGCGGCAGGGCGATCAATCGTTCAGCGTATCGAGCGCTTTCTGGAAACGATTGGCGTGCGAACGCTCCGCTTTGGCCAGCGTTTCGAACCAGTCCGCGATCTCGTCGAACTTCTCGTCGCGCGCGGCCTTGGCCATACCCGGATACATATCGGTGTATTCGTGTGTTTCGCCGGCGATAGCGGCCTTCAGATTGTTTGACGTGGCGCCGATGGGCAAGCCGGTTGCCGGGTCACCGACGGCCTCGAGGTACTCGAGGTGTCCGTGTGCATGTCCGGTCTCACCTTCCGCGGTTGAGCGAAAGACCGCCGCGACGTCGTTGTAACCTTCAACGTCCGCCTTCGCTGCAAAATACAGGTAACGACGATTTGCCTGCGATTCACCGGCAAATGCCTCTTTCAGATTGTTTTCTGTCTTGCTGCCTTTCAATGACATTTCTGATCCCCTGGGCAAACTGGAAATGCGGCCGTCTGATCGCATTTAGACTAAGTCTAATACCTTTGTCACTGTAAGCCGCGGGACTCCCGATGTCAACGCGCCGGGAGGTGCGCTGTTGGCGTGCTGTTACCGCATTCGGGTAAAGGTCCCGGCGTTGACCGCTCGCCGCGGCCAATGTACGTTTCCGGGGGCGCGTTCCGGGAACCGCGT
>JBGTHC010000149.1:0-14877 GCA_041746375.1 Woeseiaceae bacterium | reverse complement strand
GTAGCCGTCACTCTGCTGCGCGAGGGCGCCGAGACAGAGCTGCCGGTGACGCTCGGATCGCGTGAGGTGGACGGCCAGCAGGTTGGTTTCATGGGCATCGGCGTGGCCGCCGGCGGCGACCACTGGTACGTGCGCAAGTTTGGTCCCGTCAGTGCCATCGGCGAAGCCCTGCAACGAACCTGGACCGCGACCGGTTTTACGCTGCGCATGTTAACGCGCATGGTGACCGGCGATGTTTCCGTCAAGAATATCAGCGGACCGATCCGCATCGCACAATACGCCGGCGACTCGGCCGCGAATGGCATCAACGCGTTCTTGAGCTTTTTGGCGATCGTCAGCATCAGTCTCGGCGTGCTCAATCTGTTACCGATCCCGCTGCTCGATGGCGGGCAAATCGTTTACCAGTCAGTGGAACTGGTCAAAGGCAGTCCCTTGTCCGAGCGCTCGCAGATCGTCGGTCAGCAGGTCGGTATATTCGCCTTGCTGTTACTGATGAGTTTTGCCTTCTACAACGATATCGCGGGGATTCTGGCCCAATGACGTTTGGGCCCATGACGGGACGCACTGCGTCGCGCCCCACGCTGGTCCTCGGCCTGTGGATCGCGTGCCTGATCAGCCTGTTGCCGGTTGCAGTGACGGCGGCTGAGGAATTCATCGTGCGCGACATGCGGGTGGAGGGTTTGCAGCGCATCTCCGAGGGCACCGTTTTCAATTACCTGCCGATTAACGTTGGCGACACACTCGATGAGCAGCGAATTCAGGAAGCCATCCGCGCGTTGTACGGGCAAAACCTGTTCGACGATATTGAAATGCGCCGCGATGGCGACACCCTCGTCGTTGCTGTTCGCGAACGCCCGTCTATCGAGGAGTTCACAATCGAGGGTAATAAGGACATCAAGACTGAAGATCTCATGGAGTCGCTGCGCAATGTCGGCCTTGCTCGCGGCCGGACCTTTGATCGTTCGGTCCTCGACAACGTGCAGCTGTTCCTCCGCGAGCAGTACTACGACCGCGGCAAGTACGCGGTAGAAGTCGAATCGGAGGTTGAAGACCGCCCGAACAATACGGTGCGCATCCGGATCAATGTCAAGGAGGGCGACCGGGCGCGCATCCGCCAGGTAAACATCGTCGGCAATCACAGTTTTGAGCAAGACGAAATTCGCGAGACTTTCACGCTTGACACAGCCAACTGGCTGTCGTGGCTGAGGCAGGACGATCGTTATGCCAAGGAGTCGCTGAGTGGTGACCTGGAGACGCTTCGTTCGTTTTATATGGACCGCGGTTATGCGGACTTTCGGGTTGAATCGACGCAGGTGGCGATCTCACCGGACAAACAGGATATTTACGTCACGATCAACATTCATGAGGGAGAGCAGTACACGATTTCGGATATCAAGCTGGTCGGCAAGATGGTCGTTCCTGAAGAGCAATTGCGTGCATTGGTTCTGACCCAGCCCGGAGCAACGTTCAATCTCCGGCTGTTGACGCAGTCCAGCGAACTGATGTCGTTCCGTCTCGGGGAAGAAGGTTACGCCAACGCCGAGATCGAACCAGTACCCGAACTGGACCACGAAACCAAGGAAGTGTCTGTCTCGTTTTTCGTTGACGCGAGAAGCCGCGTTTACGTTCGGCGCATCAATTTTACCGGCGTCGACCAGGTTGACGACGAAGTCCTGCGTCGCGAACTGCGCCAGGCCGAAGGCGCTTACCTGTCCAACCGACTGGTTGACCGCTCGAAGATCCGCCTGCAGCGCCTGCCGTTCGTTGAAAAAGTGGACGTGGAAAACACTCCGGTGCCCGGTACTCCGGATATGGTCGATGTCAATTTCGCCATCGAGTACCGCATGCCGGGTCAATTCAGTGGCGGCGTTGGCTATTCCGAATCACAGAAGCTGATTCTGAACGGCAGTATCGTGCATACGAATTTTCTCGGTAGCGGCAACCGGGTCGCTCTGAACCTGAATTCCGGTCGGTTTTCGAAGTTCTACAGCCTGTCGCACACGGATCCCTATGTAACGATGAACGGTGTGCGTCGCACAGTCAGCATCAATCATCGTGACATCACCCAGTTCACGTCGGCGTCGTCGGATTTTTCGACGACCAGTTCCGGTGCATCGGTCGAGTACGGTTTCCCGATTTCGGAATTGCAGACCTTTAGCCTTGGCTTGGCGTACCAGCACGCGGAATTGCTGTCGTCTACTTCCAGCACCCAGCAAGCCCAGGACTGGGTGCTCAACAACGGCAATCCGTTCGTAGAAGATGTGGGCTCCGGACTGACATTTTTCGGCTCAGAATTTGATACCTACGAGCTGATCGCCGGCTGGACTTTCGACAGCCGCAATCGCGCCATTTTTGCCGATCGCGGAACCCGCCAGCAATTCTTTCTCGGCCTCACGGGACCAGGCAGTGAGGTCGAGTACTTTACGGCGCGCTACAACTTTACGAAGTACCAGCCCCTTTTCGGCCAGTGGACTGTCATGCTGAATACCGAGCTTGCTTACGGGGAGGCTCTCAACGCAACCACTGCGCTTCCGCCGTATAAGCAGTTCTACGGCGGAGGGCCGGATTCAGTCCGTGGTTACAAGGAATCGTGGCTTGGGCCCCGGGACAGTTTTGGAAATCCCTACGGCGGCAATGTGTTGGTGGCAAGCCAGCTAGAGCTTATAATCCCCATTCCGGACAAATGGAGAAGTCAGGCGCGCGCGAGCATTTTTTACGATATTGGCAACGTTTTTAATACCGGCGAGGTCCAATTTACGGACAAACTGGGTAGCCCGGTAAGTTACGAGCCGGAATTTGACGAATTGAAAACCTCTGTAGGCGTTTCGGTTCAATGGCTTGCACCACTTGGTTTTTTTCGTTTTAGCTATGCCTATCCACTCAACGAATACAAGGGTAACGATCGTTTCTACGGCGACGAGGTCGAACGGTTTCAATTCTCGATTGGGCAGGCATTTTAGGTATGGATTCATTTATGAACTATGTTAAACGAACTTTTGTAACAACTTTGGCAAAGACGATCGTTGGGCTGGGTTGCGCCACGATGCTCGCTCTGCCTGCGGCAGCACAGGACATCAAGATCGGCGTTGTCAATGTGCCGTTACTTATGGAGCAGGCGCCTCAAGCGAAAGTAGCACTGGATGCACTGCAGGAAGAGTTTGCGCCGCGACAGAGAACGATCGTCGCGAAGCAGAAGGAATTTGAAGACCTGTCTGCGAAAGTGCAACGGGATCTTGCAGTTATGGGTGAGACGGAACGGCGCAATGCAGAAACTGAACTGCGTGACCTGCAGCGTGATGTCAATCGCATGCAAACCGAATTTCGCGAAGATCTCAATTTGCGTCGCAACGAGGAACTGGGGAATTTGCAGCGGTCATTGTTGAAGGAAGTGCAGGACTATGCTGAAACCGCCGGCTTCGATCTGGTCGTCGGCGATGGCGTGCTGTATGCCAGTACCGCCGTCAATATTACCGAGATAGTGTTGCGAGCGATGGAAGAAAACTTTCAGGCTGCCGGCAATCGTTAATTACAATCTGCAGCCATAATTGACAGTACTCCAGGGAGGCGCTGCACCGGGAATCATGCAGGCACGCCTCGGAGAACTGGCTGTACGCTTCGGCTGTGAGCTTGTCGGAGATCCTGCCTATTCGGTAGAGCGCGTCGCCACGCTGGCCAACGCCGGGCCGGACGCGCTTAGTTTTCTCGCCAATCCCGCGTTTCGGGCGAGTCTGCAAACCACGCGCGCGGGAGCGGTGATTCTGCGCAAGGAAGATGCGGACAGTTGCCCGGCGGCGGCCCTGATTGCGCGCGATCCCTATACTGTGTATGCGAGGATCGCCGCTTTGTTGCATCCACCCGCAACCTTTCGGCCTGGAATACACTCTCGTGCGGTAGTGGCAGATTCGGCGTCGGTGGCTGAGACCGCCCATATTGCGGCCAACGCGGTAATCGGCGATGACTCGGAGATCGGTGACGAGGTGACGATAGGGCCCGGCTGCGTCGTCGGGCCGCGCTGTCGGGTCGGCCGCGGCAGCCGCTTACATGCCAATGTCACGCTGGTCGAAGATGTGCGACTGGGTAAGCGCTGCATTGTCCATCCTGGTGCGGTGATTGGTGCGGACGGCTTCGGCAACGCCCGCGGTGACGACGGCTGGGTCAAGGTGCCGCAGCTCGGTGGAGTCAACATTGGCGACGATGTCGAAATCGGCGCAAATACCACCATCGATCGCGGCGCCATCGAAGACACGGTAATCGAAAACGGCGTACGCCTCGACAATCTCATCCAGATTGCACACAACGTTCACATCGGCGAGCATACCGCCATGGCGTCACTGTCCGGTGTATCCGGCAGCACTGTCATCGGCAAACGCTGCATGTTTGCCGGCCAGTCCGGCATTGTCGGGCATATCAGAATCTGTGACGACGTTGTTATAGGCGGGGCCACGATGGTTTCGAAGGATATTCGCGAGCCGGGTTTCTATACTGGCAGTTTCCCGGCAGAGAAGGATCGCGACTGGAAGCGCAAGGTGGCACGCTTTCGGCGTCTTGGTGACCTCGTGCGGCGTGTGGAGAAACTCGAGAAGGGCAAGCAAGGGCAGTGACGACGGAATTGACGACACGCGATCCGCAACTCGACATCGCCCACATAATGCGCCTGCTTCCGCACCGCTATCCGATGCTCCTCATCGATCGTGTCAGCGACTATGTCGCGAACCAGTCGCTGACCGCTCTCAAGAACGTGAGCATCAACGAACCTTTCTTTCAGGGTCACTTCCCGACCCGTCCGGTGATGCCAGGTGTTTTGATCATCGAAGCAATGGCGCAGGCCGGCGGGATCCTTTCCTACATGAGTAACCAGGATCGTGACCCAAACCTCATTTACTACCTGGCCGGCGTAGACGATACGCGTTTTCGACGACCGGTCGTGCCGGGTGACCAGCTCGAGATTCGGGTTTCCGTCGAAACGGTGCGTCGGGGCGTCTGGTTTTACAACTGCAGCGCGCATGTCGATGGTCATACGGCGGTCAAGGCACGCATCACCTGTGCTCCCGGGAGCGAGACTTGACGGTACACCCGACGGCCATCGTTGCAGCGTCTGCGAGGCTTGCCGACAATGTGCAAATCGGACCGTACTCGATCATCGGCGACGACGTGGAAATCGGCGCCGGCACACGGATTGCAGCCCATGTCATGGTCAATGGTCCGACACGTATCGGCAGGGACAACCGTATATATCAGTTCGCGTCGATCGGAGACGATCCGCAGGACAAGAAGTACGCGGACGAGCCTACACGTCTCGAGATCGGAGATCGAAATACGATCCGCGAATACTGCACAATCAGTCGCGGCACGATACAGGATGAAGGATTGACGTCCCTCGGCGACGACAACTGGATCATGGCGTATGTGCATATCGCCCACGACTGCCGTATCGGCAACAACACAATCTTCGCCAACAATGCGACGCTCGCCGGGCACGTTGATGTCGGCGACTGGGTTATCTTTGCCGGTTTCTCCGGTGCGCATCAGTTCTGCCATATCGGCGCCCACAGTTTTCTGGGCATGTATTGTGGAACCAACCGCGACGTACCCGCCTATACCATGATGGCCGGACAACCTGCAGAGCCACGTGGCATAAACAGCGAAGGGCTCAAGCGGCGCGGCTTTTCGAGCGAGCAGATTCGCAACATCAAGAATGCCTACCGCCTTGTGTATCGCAAGGGCTTAAAGCTTGCCGAGGCAATTGGCCAGATCGAAGTGCTTGTGGAAACTCAACCGGAGCTCGACATATTTCTGGCGTCGTTGCGTGTTTCGGAACGGGGTCTCGTTCGTTAGTCTGCAAAGCGTGAAAACCTCGACGAGGGTCGGCATGCGGTTCGGACTTGTGGCAGGCGAGACTTCCGGCGATCAATTGGGTGCCGGGCTGATTCGGGCGCTGCAGGAAGCCGACCCGGACTCGCGTTTCGAGGGCGTTGCCGGTCCGTTGATGCAGGCTGCGGGCTGCGAGGCCTGGGAGGAGTCGGAGGCGCTCGCGGTCATGGGCCTCATCGAGCCGTTGAAGGAAATACCGCGGCTGCTGTGCCTGCGTCGGCTGTTGTTACGTCGTTGGAGCGCAGATCCGCCCGATGTCTTTGTGGGTATCGATGCTCCGGACTTCAATCTCGGGCTGGAAATCGCGCTGAAAAGTCGCGGTATTAAAACGGTCCATTACGTCAGTCCGTCGGTATGGGCGTGGCGGCAACGCCGGGTGCGTAAGATTGCCCGCGCTGCCGACAAGGTCCTGTGCCTGCTGCCATTCGAGAAGGCATTCTACGATCGGCATGGTATTGCGGCGGATTTCGTCGGTCACCCTCTGGCTGACACCGTGCCGCGTGACCTGTCGGCATTGCGTGCGCGACAGAAGCTGGATATTGCTGCCTCTGTGGTCGTCGCGGTACTGCCAGGCAGCCGGGTCAGCGAGGTCAACCGCCTGGGACCGGTCTTCATCGCTGCCTGCCGGCAGATGCTTGCGGAGCGTCCGGAGCTGCGCTTCGTTGCGCCAATGGCCAGCGACAAGATCAGGGAACCGTTCGTTGCCGAATTGCACAAAGCCGGTGTTGCGGAACAATTCCGGCTCGTGGATCGCCAGGCGCAACGCGCGATCGTGGCCGCCGATGTTGTTTTGCTGGCGTCCGGAACGGCGGCGCTGGAGGCTGCGCTGCTGCAGCGTCCGATCGTTGCGGCCTATCGCCTGGCGCCGTTGACCTACCTGCTGGCTAAAGTATTGCGATTGGTCAAAGTCCCATATTTTACGTTGCCGAACCTGTTGACCGCGGAGCCATTGGTGCCCGAGTTTCTGCAAGGTGCCGCGACCGCCGAAGCACTCAGCGCATCCGTACTCGGACTGCTCGACGATTCCGCCAGGCGCGCTATGATCGCGGGGGAATTTGCTAGACTTCGTGATCAGCTGGCCCAGGGGGCAGACCGGTTGGCGGCAAGCGCGGTGCTCGAACTGGCACGTGGCGGCAATGCCAGTGGAACCACTTGAAATGTCGATCCGACCGCCGGATCCGGCCCGTAACCTCGCGAGCGAAGGCATTGCAATCTATGTACGGGATGACAGCGGAGCGCATTGCAGGCATCGATGAAGCCGGTCGTGGTCCCCTGGCCGGCCCGGTGGTGGCTGCGGCCGTGATCCTCGACCCGCGCCGACCGATTGCGGGCCTGGCCGACTCGAAAAAACTCAGTGCGCCCTGTCGCCAACAACTGGCCACTCTCATTGAAGCGCGGGCCCTGGCCTTCGCAGTGGCCTGGTCTGATGCCGCCGAAATCGATCGCATCAACATTTTGCAGGCAACGTTTCTCGCTATGCGCCGCGCCATACTCGGGTTGCGCCTGCGCCCGGTTGCGGTGGAAATTGACGGCAACCGCCTCCCGGAGCTGACGTTCAGCGGTGAGCTGTTGGCCGGCAGCGCGATTGTCGGCGGTGATCGCACAATCGCCGCAATCAGTGCCGCGTCGATCATTGCCAAGGTGCACCGCGATCGTATGATGCATGCACTGGACTGCATTTATCCGCAATACGGATTTGCGTGTCACAAAGGTTACGGTACGCAACAGCACCGGGCAGCACTCTTACGGCTCGGGCCTTGTCGGCAACATCGGATGAGCTTTCGCCCTTGCAGCGGTTTCGCCTGACATGCGGGAGCGACCTGTCCAGCAGACATCAGGGCAAGACTCGCCACTGCCGGACAATGTGAGCGAATCGTCGCAGTTTGTGCGGCCCTTCGTACATTTGCATGTGCATACCGAGTACTCGATTGTGGACAGCACGGTGCGCATTCCGCTGCTGATGGACAAGTGTGTGGCGCAACAGATGCCGGCGGTTGCGTTGACCGATCAGGGTAACTTGTTTGGTCTCGTGAAGTTCTACCGACGAGCTGTGGCGACAGGAGTCAAGCCGGTCGTCGGTGTCGATCTGCGTGTTGCCGATCCAACTGAACCCGGCCGTACCGACGGGCTAGTTCTGCTTTGCCAGGACCTCGCCGGCTATCGCAATCTGACCCGCCTGATCACCCGCTCGTACCTGGAAGGCCAGCAGCGCAGCATCCCCACCGTACAGCGGGACTGGCTCAACCCTGAAAATTGTCGGGGTCTTATTGCGCTTTCGGGTGGCTTGCACGGCGATATCGCACGCGCGTCCCTGGGCGGGCATGCACAGTTTGCCCGCGATCGCCTGACTTCCTGGGTGGCGCTGTTCGAGGATCGTTTTTACCTGGAGCTCACGCGGACGGGAAGGCCTGGCGAGGAATCCTGGATACAACTCGCGCTGACCATGTCCGTTGAAGAAAACGTGCCGGTCGTCGCCACCAATGATGTGCGTTTCCTCGAGGCCGATGGCTTCGAAGCGCACGAAGCTCGTGTCTGTATCAATGAAGGCCGAACGCTCGGTGATGCAGATCGACCGCGCGTCTACAGCCGCGAGCAGTACCTGGCGAGCAGCGAGCACATGGCGGGATTGTTTCGCGACCTGCCGGAGGCGCTGGACAACAGCGTAGAAATTGCGCGACGTTGCAATCTGGATCTGAAACTGGGCGAGAGCTTTTTGCCGGTATTCCCGGTACCCGGTGGCCAGACCGCCGCAAAGTTTCTCGAATCTGAAGCGACGACGGGTCTTGAAGGCTTCCTGGAGCGCAAGATCCGGCTCGATTCGCTGTCGCATGCGGAAGCGGACCGGATTACTGCCCCGTACCGGGCGCGCCTCAACGATGAATTGACCGTTGTGTGCAACATGGGATTCGCCGGGTACTTCCTGATCGTCGCGGATTTCATTCGCTGGGCGAAGTCACAGGCGATTCCGGTCGGTCCGGGACGTGGCTCGGGAGCCGGCTCGCTGGTGGCATTCGTGCTCGGCATAACCGACCTCGATCCACTGGAACATGATTTGTTGTTCGAACGCTTCCTCAATCCAGAACGGGTCTCAATGCCGGATTTCGATATCGATTTCTGCATGGAAGGTCGCGATCGGGTGATCGAGTATGTCGCCGAGCGTTATGGGCGCGACCGGGTCTCGCAGATCATCACCTACGGCACCATGGCAGCGAAAGCCGTCATTCGCGATGCAGGCCGCGTGCTGGGTCAGCCCTACGGCTTTGTTGACCGTATCGCGAAACAGGTGCCGTTCGAGATCGGCATTACCCTGGACAAGGCCCTTGAGCAGGAACCGGAACTCAAGGCCATGTACACCGATGACGAAGACGTGCGTTCGATAATCGATCTCGCGCGTTCCCTGGAAGGCCTGGTGCGCAATGCAGGAAAACATGCCGGGGGCGTGGTTATCGCGCCGGAACGTCTCACGGATTTCACGCCGCTATACTGCGAAGAGGGTGGAGCACACGTCGTAACACAGTTCGACAAGGACGATGTGGAGGCGGCCGGCCTGGTCAAATTTGACTTTCTGGGTCTCAAAACCTTGACCATCATCGATCGTGCGGTACGCATCGTCAACGAAGCGAAAACTGTCGCGCCGATCGACATTGCGATACTGCCGAAACATGACGAAAAAACGTTTGCGCTGCTACAGGCTTGCAATACGACGGCTGTGTTTCAGCTCGAATCCCGGGGCATGCGTGATCTGATCAAGCGCCTGCGACCCGATCATTTCGATGACCTCGTGGCGCTCGTTGCGTTGTTTCGTCCGGGGCCGTTGCAATCGGGCATGGTAGACGATTTTATTTCGCGCAAGCACGACAGCAACAAATCTGACATCGACTACCTGCACCCGGATCTGACGCCGGTCCTCCGGCCTACCTATGGTGTGATCCTGTATCAGGAGCAGGTGATGCAGATTGCCCAGGTCCTGGCCGGCTACACGCTGGGTGGCGCAGACCTGCTGCGACGGGCGATGGGTAAGAAGAAGCCGGAAGAAATGGCGCAGCAACGTCAGGTGTTCGTTAGCGGTGCCTGCGAACGCGGAGTCAGCGACGTAACTGCGACGCGGATTTTCGACCTGATGGAAAAATTCGCCGGCTACGGATTCAACAAGTCGCACTCGGCTGCCTACGCCTTGCTGTCGTACCAGACAGCCTATCTGAAAGCCAATTTTCCGGCCGCATTTACCGCTGCTGTAATGAGTGCCGATCTCGACAATACCGACCGTCTCGTCATGCTCAAAGATGACTGCCGGCAGTCCGCCCTTGAATTGCAGTCGCCGTCCGTGAACCGCTCCGGCTACCAGTTCACCGTCGCGAGCGACCGTGCGATTCTTTACGGCCTCGGCGCCATAAAAGGTGTCGGCCGGAACGCGGTCGAATCATTGGTGCGCGAACGCGAACAGAATGGCGTGTTTGCCTCGCTCGATGACCTCTGCCGTCGCGTGGATCTCGACAAGATCAATCGACGTGCGCTGGAGGCCATGATCAAGGCGGGCGCCATGGACGAATTTGGCATCGGCCGCCGTAGCCTGATGCATCAATTGCCGGAATGCGTGAAAAGTGCGGACCAGGCCGCACGTGCCGCCGCGGCAGGACAGAACGATATGTTCGGACTGGCTCCACCAGCGCCGGTCAGCGAACCGCAATCGCCCATGGTGCTAGCGGACTGGAGCGATCACGAGCGGCTCGTCAACGAGAAGGAAGCACTCGGACTTTATCTCACTGGTCATCCGTTTGACGCCGTGCGCCAGGATGCACATTTTTTGGTCGATGCCCGCCTGGCGGACATCAGCTCCGAACCGCCGCCGAACGGCGATCGAAGTTACGGAGCTACGAAACGCGAACTGACAGTGGCCGGGCTCGTCATGGATGTCAGAAAGCGCGGCAACAGGGTGACTGTCACTCTGGACGATGACAGCGGACGACTGGAAGTCAGTCTTTTCAGCGAAACGTTCCAGGAGTTTCGTCACCTTTTAGTCAAGGATGAAATCGTTGTGGTGAGCGGCACACTGCGCTACGACGAATTTATGGCTGCCTGGCAAATCAATGCGAAGAAGGTTGTGCACATCGACCGGATAATTGAATCTCGCGCGCAAAGCATGATTCTCAGCCTGTCGCCGAATGGCCAGGGCCAACGATTGCTGACACGCCTGCACGACGTCTTGTTACCTTATCGGGAAGGGCATTGTGATATTGCCGTTCACTATAAAGGTGCCGATGCAGCAGTCAGGCTGCAGCTTGGTCCCGAGTGGTCGGTGCGCCCGAGTCGTGAGTTGCGCGACAAACTGACCGAGCTTCTGGGGCAGCACAACGTGCGTCTGCTGTACGCGCCTGGGCGTGAAATGATGTAAAGTGAGCGCGATCGGCACAGACAGTTGCACTGCAGTATGCAGGTTTTGCGGGCCGGCCAGGCCAACCCAATTGTTTTTTGCCAGTACTGCCAGGGTAGTTGATGGATCTCAAATTTCTGGATTTCGAGCAACCAATTGCGGAACTCGAAGCAAAAATCGAAGAGCTCCGCTTTGTCGGTGATGATTCCGAGATCAATATCAATGAGGAAATCGGCAAGCTCAAGGGCAAAAGCGAGGCCCTGACCAGAAGCATTTTCTCCAAACTCAGCGCATGGCAGGTTGCGCAGATCGCGCGTCATCCCATTCGACCCTATACCGCCGACTATCTCGAGCAACTGGTGCCGGATTTTCAGGAGCTGCACGGCGATCGTATGTACGCTGACGACCCCGCCATCGTCGGCGGCGTGGGACGGCTGGACGGTCGCTCGATCATGTTCATCGGACACCAGAAGGGCAGGGACACGAAGGAGCGTGTACGGCGCAATTACGGCATGCCGAAGCCCGAGGGCTACCGTAAGGCACAGCGGCTGATGCGCATGGCCGAAAAATTCTCGCTGCCAGTCGTAACCTTCATTGATACGCCGGGTGCGTATCCGGGTGTTGGCGCCGAGGAGCGCGGCCAGAGCGAGGCAATCGCCTACAGCCTGTACCTGATGGCTGGCCTGCGTACGCCGATCGTCAGCGTTGTCATCGGTGAGGGCGGATCGGGCGGCGCACTTGCTATCGGTGTATCGGATCGCTTGCTAATGCTCCAGTACAGTATCTATTCCGTCATCTCGCCGGAAGGATGTGCCTCGATCCTGTGGAAAAGCGCGGACAAGGCCGAAGAAGCGGCTGAGGCGATGCGCATAACGGCTCCCAGCCTGAAAGAATTTGGCCTGGTGGATGAAGTTCTTTCAGAGCCATTGGGTGCCGCTCATCGGGATCCCGCCGCAACGGGAGACGTCATCCGCAACGCGTTGTTGAAATATTTGCAGGATCTGGAGCGCCTCGATATCGACCAGCTGTTGGCGGAACGTCAGGAACGCCTGGCCGGATTCGGCCGCTTCAAAGAGAGCTGATCGCCGACGCAGCGGCAGCGCACGCGCGGTGACCTGACAAGTCGGGTCGCGATGAAGCGAATTCGCCCATGACGTTCAATCCCCAACAACTGCTGCATCGCCTGGTTGAACTGCGCGGCAGTTCGACCGTCAGCCGCTATATCGTCGCCTACAGCGGCGGCCTCGACTCGACCGTTCTCCTGCATGTACTGGCGCGTTCGCGTGACTCCCTCGATCTGCCGCTCGTTGCCGTGCACGTCAATCACAGATTGCACGCCGATGCTGCTGCGTGGGAGGCGCACTGCGGCGCCACCGCGCGGCGGCTCGACGTTTCGTTCATCAGTCGGCAGGTTGCTATCGCGGCGGATGACAAGCGCGGTCCGGAAGCAGCAGCGCGGGCAGCCCGCTACGCAGCGATCAGCGAAATGATGCAGGCATTCGACTGCGTCCTTTCTGCCCACCACGAAGACGATCAGGCAGAAACCCTGCTGCTGAATCTCCTGCGCGGCAGCGGACCCGCCGGCCTGGCCGGCATTGGCGCTTTCCAGACTTTTGGCTGTGGCTGGCTCATGCGTCCGATGCTCGACGCGGCGAGAAGCGCTATCGAGCGTTACGCCCACGAGCATAGCCTCGATTGGATTGACGATCCGTCGAACGCCGAGCCACGCTTTGACCGCAATTTCCTGCGCCGCGAGGTTATGCCGGTTCTCAAGAAACGCTGGCCCGCTGCGGCGTCGCGCCTCGCGCACAGCGCGCAACTGGCCGCTGAAGCAAACTCATTTCAACGCGAACTGGCCGACATTGACCTTGTGACGTGTGGCAGCTACAGCCGCATCGATTGTGTTGCGTTGCGACGGCTGTCGCCGGTTCGCCAGCGCAATGTGTTGCATCGGGCGATCGAACTGGCGGGCCTGCCTGCAGCTCCGTCGAAACGCCTGTTCGAGGTTATTCGCAGCATGCTGCCGGCGCGCAGCGATGCTGAGCCACTCATTGCGTGGCCCGGTGCCGAATTGCGACGCTATCGCGATACCCTTTATTTGTCCGCTCCTCTGCCGGCATCCGTGTCGGACAAGAACCTGCTACTGCACGCGGACGGGATGCCGGTAAGCCTCGGTACAGGCTACGGTGCGTTGCGGCTGGTACTGGCGTCGACGGGCGGGTTGCGTGCAGATTGTGTCGGCGCCGGGCTGCAGGTGCGCTTTCGCTTCGGCGGAGAACGGCTGCGACCGCACGGACGACGGGAGACACAGCGTCTGAAAAAGTTACTGCAATCCGCCGGCATCCCGCCCTGGATGCGCGGGCACCTGCCGTTGCTGTATGCCGGCGATACACTGGTGGCCGTCGCGGACCTGTGGATTGCCGATGATGCCTGGAGCGAGCCCGGCCTTGCTGTGCGATGGGAGGCCGCGCCGCCTATTTGCGCATTGTTTGGCGGGGATCGATCTGCTAACTTGTAACACCGTCTTTCATTCAAACGACGGGATTCGGCACGCTCCCATTGACCCGCCCCTTGTTGCTCAGGCGGGCACGTGTGTGACTTGTCCATCCAAGTGTTGGAAGAAAGGGTTGGAAGAAAGGCACGATCAGGCCGCGCATGCGCCGCCTGCTGGTGTTTTTGCTCTGACCCTTTATTTGTTTCCCGCTACCGGTTCACGCACAGCGAATCCGCAAGGAAACCGGGCAAGGAAAATTGGCAAGGCAGAACATGACATCGTATGTATTCATCACCGGCGGCGTAGTGTCTTCCCTGGGCAAGGGCATCACGTCGGCGTGTCTCGGTGCCATCCTCGAATCGCGCGACCTGTCGATCAGCATGATCAAGCTGGATCCGTATATTAATGTCGATCCGGGCACTATGAGTCCGTTCCAGCATGGTGAAGTATTCGTCACGGAAGACGGCACCGAGACCGATCTCGATCTCGGCCACTATGAACGATTCGTCCGTACGACAACCGGACGCAACAGCAACTTCACCACCGGGCGCATCTACGAGACCGTCATTGGCAAGGAACGGCGGGGCGAGTACCTGGGAGCAACCGTGCAGGTCATCCCGCATATCACCGATGAGATCAAGGACAGTATTCGCCGTGGCGCCGGCGATGCCGATATCTGCCTGGTGGAAATCGGCGGGACCGTTGGTGACATCGAATCGTTGCCGTTTCTGGAAGCTATTCGGCAAATGGGCGTCCAGCTTGGCCGCGATCGCGTCGTCTACGTGCATCTCACGCTGGTGCCGTACATTGCTACCTCCGCAGAAATAAAGACCAAGCCGACCCAGCATTCAGTCAAGGAACTCCGTTCAATCGGTATCCAGCCGGACATCCTGGTGTGCCGGTCGGAGAAGCTGCTGCCGCAGGAATCGCGACGCAAGATTGCGCTGTTCACCAATGTTCCGGAAAAGGCGGTGATCTCTGCGCCGGACGTTGATGACCTCTACAAGATTCCGGCGATGTTGCAGCGCGAGGGCCTGGACGACATTGTTGCCGCACAACTCAAACTGGAACTGCCGCCTGCGGATCTGCGCGAGTGGCACAAAGTCGTTGCTGCCAAGCAGAATCCGGACGGTGAGGTCAA
>JBGTHC010000148.1:0-9880 GCA_041746375.1 Woeseiaceae bacterium | reverse complement strand
CCCCGGGCCGAGGCCGAACCCCACCACATCGCTCGCCAATAACCGTTACCCAAGTGCCTGGAGCAGCAGGGCCAGCCATCGAAATACGCCCTCTTGTCAACGACCCCCAGCCACACTAACCTGTATATACAACCTGCCCGCCGAGCTCCCCATGACGTCCATTTTTGCCCGCAGAGCGTTGTTGACTGACGGCTGGCGCGACCAGGTGCGCCTCGTGATCGAGCAGGACAGGATTGCAAGGATCGTGCGCGACGCGAAGCCGGCAAAGGGCGATGTGCTCGCCGGGATAGTCATACCGGGACTCACGAACGCACACAGCCACGCATTCCAGCGCGCGCTCGCCGGACGCACTGAACAGCGCGGCCCGGACAGTCAGGACAACTTCTGGACCTGGCGCAGTCGCATGTACCGGCTTGCGGCGCGCATTGACGCGGCAACCCTGCTGGCAGTGGCGCGTCAGCTCTATACGGAGATGCTGACGGCCGGCTACACGGCGGTCGCGGAGTTTCATTACCTGCACAACGAACCGGATTCCGCGACGCCGTGCGAAGCGATGTTCGAGGCGCTGGTCACGGCAGCCAACGACACCGGCATGCGGCTCACCTACGTGCCGGTACTGTATGAGCGGGCCGGCTTTCATGAGCCGGAACCCACGGCGGAGCAGCGACGTTTCGCAACCACTTTAGATGCTTTTGAAGCGCACTATCGCCGAGCGCGCAAGTTGGCGTCTGCCTCGGTGACCGTCGGCATCGGGGCGCACAGTCTGCGGGCTGTCACTGAGCGTTCGCTCACGCGTATTGCCGACTTGGCGTCAGCCGACGCAGTTCCTATGCATTTGCACATTGCCGAACAGCAGCGTGAGGTCGACCAGAGCGTTGCCGCGTTGGAGGCACGCCCGGTGCGCTGGCTGATGCACAAGTTCAAGATCGACGAGCGCTGGTGCCTGGTGCATGCGACGCACATCGATGAGGAGGAAACGGCAGCACTCGCGCGTTCCGGCGCTATCGTTTGCCTTTGTCCCAGCACGGAGGCCAACCTCGGGGATGGCCTTTTCCCACTGGAAAGTTTCCTGCAGCACGGCGGGCGCATTGCCATCGGCTCCGACAGCCAGGTGTCGCTCAATCCCTTCGAGGAGCTGCGCTGGCTGGAATACGGCCAACGGCTGGTCTGGAATCGCCGTAACATTGCGGCGATCGGCGACAGTCAAAGTGGTCGCTCGCTGTTCGAGCGGGCGGTGAGTGGCGGCGCGCTGGCGGCCGGGCGCAAGAGCGGCGCGCTGGCAACGGGCAATCTCGCGGATCTCGTCGTGCTCGACGATGACGACCCGATGCTGGTTGGTCATAGCGCGGATTCACTGCTCGACGCGCTGGTGTTTTCGGGTTATCGACTGCCGGTCGAACGAGTCATGACAGGCGGCCGTTGGCAGGTGATCGACGGGCTGCATGTCGCGCGTGACCGGGCGCGCACCGCCTACGCGAACGCGGTTCGGCAGCTGTTCCCGCCGGGAGAACCGGGCGTATGAGCATGCCGGCCAAACCGCGTTACCAGCAAGTGAAGGAACTGATTATCGGGCAGATCGTGAGCGGTGCGCTCAGGCCGCGTGATCGCGTCCCGTCCGAAAATGAACTGGTCGGCAGCGCCGGCGTATCGCGCATGACCGCCAATCGGGCCCTGCGCGAGCTGACCGACGAAGGCTATGTCGAACGCGTGGCGGGCGTTGGTACATTCGTATCCGATCTCAAGGCGGCTTCGCACGTGCTCGAAGTGCGCAACATCGCCGATGAAATCGAACGGCGCGGCCACCGGCACAGAGCGGTAGTGCTCGAGTGCCGGCAGGAAGCCGCAGAAGCCGTTGTCGCCGAGGCATTGCAGGTCGATGTCGACGCAAACGTTTTTTATCTGCGCGTGGTACACAACGAGAACGACCACCCAATTCAGCTCGAGGAGCGCTTTGTGGCAGCGGCCTTCGCGCCTGCATTGTTGCAGCAGGACTTCACCCGCGTAACGCCGAGCGCCTACCTGTCGTCGATCTCCCCTTTGCAGGAGGCCGACCAGGTTGTGCGTGCGGCGCTACCCGACGCCACCGTGCGCAAAAACCTGCAGATGCGGGTCCGCGAGCCCTGCCTGCTGGTCCTGCGGCGGACCTGGGCGCACGGCCGACCCGCGAGTTTCGCGCGTCTTTACCATCCCGGCGACCGCTTCGAGTTGACGGGACACTACATTCCACCCGGCATGTGCTTCGGCCTCATGCCCGACAAGAGTGAATTGCGATGAACAAATCCAGCGTGCGAAACATTACGGCACCAACGGGTACGACGCTCAGTGCCAGGAGCTGGCTGACGGAAGCGCCCTTGCGCATGCTCATGAACAATCTCGATCCGGACGTCGCAGAACGCCCGGAAGACCTGGTCGTGTACGGCGGTATCGGCAAGGCAGCGCGCAACTGGGAATGCTTCGACGCCATCGTCGCACGACTGCGGACACTGGCCGACGATGAGACGTTGCTGGTGCAGTCGGGCAAGCCGGTTGGCGTCTTTCGCACGCACCGCGATGCGCCGCGTGTGCTGATCGCCAATTCGAACCTGGTGCCCGCGTGGGCGAACTGGCAGCACTTTCGCGAACTCGATCGCAAGGGGCTCATGATGTACGGCCAGATGACGGCAGGTTCGTGGATCTACATCGGCAGCCAGGGGATCGTGCAGGGCACGTTCGAGACCTTTGCCGAGATGGGTCGGCAACACTACGCCGGCGATCTCTACGGGCGCTGGATTCTCACCGCCGGGCTCGGCGGAATGGGCGGTGCGCAACCGCTGGCCGCAACCATGGCGGGCGCGTCACTGCTTGCAATCGAGTGCCAGGCTGACCGCATCGAAAAGCGCTTGCAGACAGGATACCTCGACCGGCGCGCCGGGAATCTCGATGAGGCGCTGGCAATTATCGAGACCTCGGTCAAAAGGAAAGTACCGGTATCGGTCGGCCTCGAAGGAAACGCGGCAGAAATTGTGCCGGAATTGCTGCGGCGTGGAGTCCGGCCGGACGCTGTGACCGACCAGACCTCGGCGCATGACCCGGCCAACGGCTACCTCCCCATCGGCTGGCGGGTCGCAGAGTGGCACGAACGACGCAAAAGCGATCCGGACAGTGTCGCTGCGGCCGCGGTGCAATCGATGGCGCAGCATGTAAGCGCGATGCTCGAGTTTCACAACGCCGGCATACCGACCTTCGACTACGGCAACAACATTCGCCAGGTTGCTTTCGATCAGGGTGTCAGCAATGCGTTTGATTTCCCCGGCTTCGTGCCGGCGTACGTGCGACCGTTGTTCTGTCGCGGCGTGGGTCCGTTCCGCTGGGTCGCGCTGTCCGGCGATCCGGAAGACATTTACCGCACCGACCGCAAGGTGAAGGAACTCATTCCCGATGATGCGCACCTGCACCGCTGGCTGGATGCAGCACGCGATCGCATCCGGTTCCAGGGGTTGCCCGCGCGTATCTGCTGGGTCGGCCTCGGGCAGCGCGATCGACTCGGCCTGGCATTCAACGAAATGGTGCGTTCCGGCGAATTGAAAGCACCGGTGGTGATCGGCCGTGATCACCTGGACAGCGGCTCGGTTGCCAGCCCGAACCGAGAAACGGAAGCGATGCAGGACGGCTCGGATGCAGTCTCCGACTGGCCGATTCTCAACGCGTTGCTGAATACTGCAAGTGGCGCCACCTGGGTATCGTTCCATCACGGCGGGGGTGTCGGCATGGGCTATTCGCAGCATGCGGGCCTCGTCATCGTCTGCGACGGCAGTCGTGAGGCCGACGAGCGCATCAAGCGCGTGCTATGGAACGATCCGGCCACAGGTGTGATGCGCCACGCCGACGCAGGCTACGCTGACGCCATCGATTGCGCGCATGAAATGGGTCTCGACCTGCCGATGCTGAATGCGGAGAACGTCCGATGAACCTGCACATCGACAATCAGCCGATTACGCTTGGCGAGTTGCGACACGCGTGGCAACACCCGGTGCGCATAAGCCTGGGTGACAATGCCCGGCGTGCCATCGAGGCCTCGCATTCCGTCGTTGCCGAAGTCGTAAAACGCGGCAAGCAGGTGTACGGGATCAACACAGGCTTCGGGCAACTGGCGCACGTGAAGATCAGCGACGACGAGCTGTCGCATTTGCAGGTGAACCTGTTGCGTTCGCACGCGGTGGGAGTGGGCACCTTGCTGCCGGACGAAGTCGTGCGGCTCATCATGATCATGAAAGTCGTCGCGCTTGCCCAGGGTTATTCGGGCGTCTCAGTGGTGCTCGTCGAGGGTTTGTGCGCACTCGTCAACCACAACATCTACCCGGTTATTCCGTCCAAAGGATCGGTCGGCGCGTCAGGCGACCTTGCGCCGCTCGCGCACATGGCGGGCGCATTGCTCGGTTATGGCGACGTGCGTGTGAACGGCGCACAGCTGCCGGCCGCCGTGGCATTGGAAAAGGCCGGAATTAAACCTCTCGAACCCGGCCCGAAAGAAGGCCTTGCGCTGCTTAACGGGACACAGGTCTCGACGGCCCTGGCGCTGAGCGCGGTGTTTCGAGCCGAACATGTACTTGCAGCGTCGATCGCGTCCGGTGCGATGGCGGCGGACGCGGTCAAGGGCAGCGATACACCGTTCGATCCACGCATACAGGAACTGCGCGGACATCCCGGCCAGATCGCCGTGGCGCGCCTCTTGCGTGAACTGATGCAGGGCAGCGAAATTCGCGCATCGCATCTCGAATGCAGCCGGGTGCAGGATCCATACTCGATTCGTTGCCAACCGCAGGTTGCCGGCGCCTGTCTCGATGTGCTCACTCATGTCGCTCACCTGCTGGCCACAGAGGCCAACGCAGTGACCGACAACCCGCTGGTGTTCACGGATACGCGCAGCGTGTTGTCCGGCGGCAACTTTCACGCGGAGCCGGTGGCGCTTGCTGCCGACTATCTCGCGCTGGCCATTGCCGAAACGGGTTCACTGTCGGAACGTCGCGTTGCATTGCTTATCGATGCGCATTTAAGCGGGTTGCCGGCGTTTCTGGTAAAAGACAGCGGGCTCAATTCGGGTTTCATGATGGCACAGGTGACGGCGGCGGCGCTCGTCTCCGAAAATAAATCGCTTGCTCATCCGGCCAGCGTCGATAGCATACCGACTTCGGCGAACCAGGAGGATCACGTCAGTATGGCGACCTTTGCAGCAATGCGCCTGCATTCGATGCTCGATAACGCGGCACATATTGTTGCGATCGAGCTTCTTGCGGCCGCGCAAGGCATTGAATTTCATCATCCGCAAACGAGCTCGGCGACCATCGAGCAGATTATTACCGAGATTCGCAAGGTGTCGGCTCATTACGACGACGACCGTTCGTTAGCGCCGGATATCGAAGGCCTCGCACAACTGATCAATGACGGCTTCTTCTACAGCCACGCCGCCGGCATATTGCCAAGTGCGACAAGTGCAACTACTGCAGCGTAATGAGCATTCTTTATTACTGGCACCAGGGCACGTCGCCCCTCCTCATCAGTATACCGCATGACGGCCGGCGCATTCCGCCGCGCATAGCGGACCGCATGAGCGAAGAAGGTACGGCGATTCCCGACACTGACTGGCACGTGCGACGACTGTACGACTTCGCCAAGCTCTCCGGGGCAAGCATAATCTCGGCTAAATTCTCGCGCTATGTCGTCGACCTCAATCGATCTTCGGAGGACGACGCGTTGTACGGGGATCGCGTCACAACCCGACTGTTCCCGGACACGACCTTTGCCGGTGACCCCATTTACAAGGAAGGGGAAGTCGTCAGTGCAAGACAACGGGAGCGGCGTCTCGCACGTTACTGGCGCCCATGGCATACGCAGCTGGCGGAAAGCCTCGAGCGCATCCGGGAGCGCTTCGGTTACGCCCTGCTGTGGGACGCCCATTCCATTCGCAGCAAGCTGCCGCGACTGTTTGACGGCGAATTGCCGGATCTCAGCATCGGCACGAACGGTAGCACGAGTTGCCCCGCGGCGGTTGAACAGGCTGTCGCATCAGTCGCCCATTCATCCGCTTACTGTGCCGTCGTCAACGACCGCTTCAAAGGCGGCTTCATCACGCGCCACTACGGCAATCCGCAGAAATCCGTGTTCGCGCTGCAACTGGAACTGGCGCAGCGCTGTTACATGGACGAAGCCAGCTTGCGCTATGATTCCCGTCGCGCGGCGTTACTTACGGACACACTGAACGCGATGCTGGAGGCGTTCCAGGCGAGCGCGGCAACGGTTGCCGCGGCAACGGCCGCCACCAGGAAACGATAGCAGCTCTGCACATTTTGGCCGATACACAAGCGATGCGCGAACGACGCGGAATTCACGAACTCTATGCCGACGATCCTGACGCCGCCGACCAGCGGCTGTGGGGTCGGCGTGTCGACGCGGTATCGCGGCGCGGCTTTTTGCGCGGCAGCGGCCTCGCAGCAATGAGTGTGGCGCTCGGCGCGTCGATCCCGTTTGCCCGCTTCATGCCGGCGGGTCTCATTCCCGTCGTGCTGGCGGAGACCGACGCCTCGTTCGAACTGGCCGGCAAATCCGGTCTCATCGTGCTCAACGATCGCCCGGTCAATATTGAGACTCCCGTGCACCTGCTGGACGATGACGTCACGCCCATCGACCGGCTATTCGTGCGCAATAACGGCACGCCACCCAATGTTACGGGACTGGATGCCGACACCTGGGAGCTCGAACTGACCGGCGAGTCGTGCCTTAAGCCTGCGAAACTGACGCTCGGGCAATTGAAAGCGCGTTTCCGCCATCACACGTTGCAGTTGCAGCTCGAATGCGGTGGCAACGGCCGCGCGGAATTCTATCCGCCCGCCAGCGGCAATCAGTGGACAAACGGCGCGATTGGTTGCCCGCAATGGACGGGCGTGCGTCTACGCGACGTTCTGGAAGACTGCGGTATTCGCGACGATGCCGTCTATGTTGCCTACGAGGGTGCTGACCTGCACCTGTCCGGAGACCCGATTAAACGTCCGATCTCGCGTGGCGTTACGCTGGCCAAGGCGTTCGAAAAGGAATCACTCATTGCCTGGGCGATCAATGGCGAGACGTTACCGCTGCTGCATGGCTTCCCGTTACGTCTCGTCTGCGCCGGCTGGCCGGCGTCGGTCAGCGGCAAGTGGGTCAATCGCATAATGATTCGCGACCGGGTGCACGACGGCGAGAAAATGCAGGGTCAATCCTATCGCGTGCCTTGTACGCCGGTAGCACCGGGCGCCGACGTCCCGGATGACAATATGTGCATCATCGAATCCATGCCGGTGCGCTCGCTGATCTCGTACCCGAAGTCGGGGATCGTACATACGTCGGGCGACGTACTCGAGGTGCGCGGACAGGCATGGGCCGGTGATCGCAGTGTCAGGCAGGTGCATACCTCTATTGACTTTGGCATCACCTGGCAGCGCGCGCGAACGCGGCGACCGGCGAATCGGCTGGCGTGGCAACGATGGTCGCAGGCAATCGAATTTCCGCAAGCCGGGTATTACGAGATATGGGCGCGTGCGGAAGACAGTGCCGGTGAGTCACAGCCGATGGTCCTGCCGGGATGGAATCCGCGCGGCTACCTGAACAACGCCTGCCACCGCATCGCGGTGCGCGTTATGTCCTGACCGGCGTGACCCTGCAAAGCTGCCTCATCGCGTTCTGCATTGCCGCGCTGCTCGCGGTAACGGGCGTTGCACAGGAAGTCGAGCACAAGGTCGAGCAGAAAATTGATGACACAACCGGGCTCGTTGTCGCACCAGGCTGGGAGCTCGTGCGCATTCACTGCGGCGGCTGCCATTCGCACAGAGTCGTGACAAATCAACGCGCGGACCGGCAGTCGTGGCTGGAATTGATTCGCTGGATGCAGGCTACGCAGAACTTGTGGCAGTTCGACCGTGCGACCGAGCACGGCATTCTCGATTACCTCGCGGCTAATTACCCGCCGCAAGCGAATCGCCGGCGCGCGCCGATACCGTCGACGCTGATGCCCCCAGCGGGCACGCTTTGAACGTCCGGGGCGTCGCGAACGGGCACCGTTTTCAGAAGTATGTCGGGCTGGGTTATCATGCAGGGCAGCAACGTGCGGCAATCCCGGACGAGAACTGACAACAGGAATGTTCCTCATGAGTATGACGGCTAGAATCCTGCTTTTTACTGCATTTGCACTTTGCGCGCTGCTCCCGTACCGCGCCATGGCCGATACGCCGGCCGAAATCGATGCAGCGGTCAACGAGGCCCTGGATACCTTCGATGGGGAGGTGGACGGCGGCAAAGCGTTTCTGGACAAGGCATCCGGGTACCTGGTTTTTCCGCGAGTGATCAAGGTCGGCGTAGGTATAGGCGGCGAGACAGGCGAAGGCGCGTTGCGCGTCGGCGGTCAATCGACCGGCTATTACCGGACCGCGGCAGGCTCGATCGGTTTTCAGCTGGGTGCGCAGGCCAAATCCATCGTCATCGCGTTCATGACCCAGGAGTCGCTGGACAAGTTCGTCAACAGCGACGGCTGGAAAGTCGGCGTCGACGGGTCCGTTGCCCTGATCGATATCGGCGCCGGCAAGGCCATTGATAGCAGCAATGTGAAGGACCCGGTGGTCGGCTTCGTGTTCGGCGCGAAAGGGCTCATGTACAACCTGACGCTGGAAGGCTCAAAGATCACGAAGCTGGACAAGAGCTGAGAAAGTATCGCCCGTGATACGGGCTGCTACAGGTGGCAAACGAAGCGCTGTAAGAGCCCGTATCACGGGCGATCGTCGGCCAGGTCTACATCACCCCCCGCGGACGAATACGGCAGCGACGAAACGGCCCGCATTCGCGGCCGATAATTGCTCCTGCATAATCTGCATTCCCGCCATCCATGGCGGTCACGCGAGGCGGGCTCCAACGGTGCGCTAATCCATGCAAACCGCTGAGGAAAAAAAGGCAGCGAAAGCCCGCAAGAAGCGCGACAAGGTTTCCTTTGCCCAGGGGCTTCGCAACCGCTTTCGCGAAATGCTGGGCCTCGGTACGACGCTCGTCAACGAGCCGCGTGCATTTCCAGGTGAGACCGGTCGCCTTCTGAAGCGTTCGCTGCGCAAGCTATGGCATGCTCGCGGCGGCGGTCTCTATGCGTGCGGCTACGTCATAACTTTTATCTGGCTGGAGATCAAAACGATCGGCGGTGAGATTCTCGCAAGTGACAGCGCTCTGGGGTTCGTCACCGAACAGTTTTTCGAGGTGTTTTTCCGCTTGCTGTCCCAATCGTTCGTTAACTCTATCCTTGCGTTCATCTGGCCGGCGTTTGTTTTGCAGCGGTCGCCTGTCTGGGGAATATTCATTCTCGTCGCGCTTTATTTTGTGTTCCCACGCTTTATCAAACCAACGCTCACGAAATGGCTGTTCGACGATAACGCGCCACCGGCAATGGATACAGATCAGTCCTGATCCGGAAGGAATTATCCCAGCAAGGCTCTTTCGACACGCTGCAAGTCGTCCGGTGATCCGAACAACACCAACGCATCGCCGGCCAGCAATTCGGTGTCGGAAGTCGGCCGCAGTTTTCGTTCGCCCTGCCTCACCAGGGCGGTCACGACAACACCGTCTGTATCAAAGTCGGCTAGTGCGCGATTTACAGCCGGGCTGTCGTCGACAATCAAAATGGAATGCATTCGGTCGTCGCGCCATTCGCCTTCGCTCTGTGCAAAGGCGTCACCACTGAAATACTCGCGCATTAGCCGGTAACGACTGGCGCGCTGCTCCTGTACGCGACGCATGATGCGAACAAGAGGTACGTTGAGCAGAAACAGGGCGTGTGAAGCGATCATCAGTCCCGCTTCCAGTGTTTCCGGTATGACCTCTGTCGCACCGGCCG
>JBGTHC010000147.1:0-3413 GCA_041746375.1 Woeseiaceae bacterium | reverse complement strand
TGAGATTGATGACTTCGGCTTCAAGTGCTGAGTTGCGACTGCGCAGTTCGTCGTTCTGGCCACGCTGGTCGACCACGGCAAGACGCAGGTTACGTGTCTTGCGATAACCGTCGTCAGACAGCCACAACTGCCCCTGCATGGAAATTGCTGCCAAGGCCAGCGACACGATCAACCAGCGACTGTAGACCAACTCGACTCCTGATTACTGGTTTACTGGTTTACTGGTTTACAGGATTCATGGATTTCTGTCACGCAACCGCCACCCTGCGCGGCGATACTACACCTTCCCGTTTAAATCCGCGCTCCGGGAACCGCGACCGAAAATGCAGAACGGCCCGCGTAAGTCGCCGCACTGCCCAATTCCTCTTCGATACGTAGCAACTGGTTGTACTTGGCGACCCGATCGGATCGTGACAGCGACCCGGTCTTGATCTGGGTCGCCCGCGTGCCGACGGCTATGTCCGCGATCGTACTGTCGGAGGTTTCCCCCGAACGGTGCGAAATGACCGCCGAGTAACCCGCATCCACTGCCATAGTAATCGCATCAAGAGTTTCGCTTAAGGTACCGATTTGGTTGGGTTTTATCAAGATCGAATTTGCCACTTTCTGCTCGATACCGCGCTTCAGGATCGCCGTGTTGGTAACGAAAAGATCGTCCCCGACCAGTTGCACACGCTCGCCAAGCCGCGCTGTGAGCGCGCGCCAACCGTCCCAGTCGCTTTCGTCCATGCCGTCTTCGATACTGATAATCGGGTACGCATCGACCAGTTCGACAAGAAAGTCGAGGAACTTGTCAGCCGTGAAATCACGACTCTCGCCCGCCAGGCGATAGCGGCTATCGGCGTAGAACTCGGAACTGGCGACGTCGAGGCTGAGTAGAATGTCGCGCCCCGGCGCGAACCCCGCCTTTTCGATCGCGACCATGATTGTATCCAGCGCCGCGCGGTTCGAAGCCAGGTCGGGGGCGAATCCGCCCTCGTCACCGACGGCAGTACCGAGTCCGCGGCTTTTCAGTACACTTTTCAACGCGTGGAATATTTCGGCGCCGTAGCGCAATGCCTCGGCGAAACTCGGCGCGACGACCGGCAGCACCATGAACTCCTGGATATCGACGTTGTTGTCGGCATGCGCGCCACCGTTGATGATATTCATCATCGGTACCGGCATCACCGACTGCTCACCCAGGTGACGGAACAGCGAGCGGCCATTGGCCATAGCCGCGGCCTTCGCCGCAGCGAGCGATACGGCCAGCAGCGCGTTGGCGCCAAGCTTGCCCTTGTTGTCACTGCCGTCGAGCTTGATCAGTTTGTTGTCCAAAGCACGTTGATCCGCGAATGCCTGTCCGGCCAGCGCATCACGAATTACGCCGTTGACGTTCGCGACGGCTTTGCGAACGCCTTTGCCCAGGTAGCGGGACTTATCGCCGTCACGTAACTCGACAGCCTCGCGCGTACCGGTTGAGGCGCCGGAGGGTACGGCAGCGCGACCGAAACTGCCGTCTTCCAGCCATAGGTCGGCCTCAATCGTGGGATTACCGCGCGAGTCGAGAATTTCACGCGCATGAAGTGTCTTGATTCTTATCATCCTGACCTCACTGAAACCTGCCGTTACATGCTGCTCACGCACCGCATCCTGCTGCACACCAACCGGCTGCGGTCAGCCGCCGAGACCGAACTCGCTTTCCTGAAAAGGCCTTTTCTTGACGCTCTGGTCGATGGCCTGCAGAACTTCGAGCAACTCGCGCATTTTGTCGAGCGGCCAGGCATTAGGGCCGTCGCTAAGCGCCTTGGCGGGATCCGGGTGCGTTTCCATAAACAAGCCTGCGATGCCGGCCGCAGTGGCAGCCCGCGCCAGTACGGGAATGAACTCGCGCTGCCCACCGGAGGCCGAGCCCTTGCCACCGGGCAACTGTACCGAATGGGTTGCATCGAACACCACGGGACAACCGGTGCCGCGCATCACGGCCAGGCTGCGCATGTCCGACACGAGATTGTTGTAACCAAACGAAAAGCCACGCTCGCAAACCATGATCTGCCGATTGCCGGTCGAACGCGCTTTATCGACCACGTTTTGCATCTCCCAGGGCGAAAGAAACTGGCCTTTCTTGATGTTGACCGGTTTGCCCTGCGACGCCACATTGAGAATGAAATTGGTCTGGCGGCACAGAAATGCCGGTGTCTGCAGAATGTCGACGACCTCTGCAACTTCACCCATTGGCGTGTCTTCATGCACGTCAGTCAGGATGGGTATCCCGAGCTGCCGTCGTACTTCCGACAGTATGCGCAGCCCCTCCTCGATGCCAGGTCCACGAAATCCGTCCTTGGAACTGCGATTGGCTTTATCGAACGACGACTTGTAGACAAACGGGATGCCCAGCTTGCCGGTCATCTCCTTGAGTGTACCGGCGGTCTCCATGGCCATCGTTTCCGATTCGACCACGCAGGTGCCGGCAATCAGGAAAATCGGCTTATCGGCACCGACCTCGAAGCCGCACAGTTTCATGCTTCAGCCGCACGCGGCAGCGAGCCGCTCCTGTGCGTCCGCGCGGCGCGAATAAAGCCGATGAACAACGGATGCCCATCCCGCGGGTTGGAGGTGAATTCAGGGTGAAACTGGCTGGCGATAAACCAGGGATGGAGCGGTAACTCGACGACTTCCACGAGATCGTCAATGGAGCGGCCGGAAAAGCACATACCGGCCGCTTCCAACTGGTCACGGTAGTTGTTATTGACTTCGTAGCGGTGCCGATGCCGCTCGAAAATCTGCGTTGCCCCGTACATCTCGGCTGCCAGCGAACCCTCGCCAAGATGGATGCACTGGGCGCCGAGCCGCATAGTACCGCCGAGATCCGAACGTTCGTCACGCTCCTCAATAGAACCGGTGCCGGTTTGCCATTCGGTAATCAGCGCAATCACCGGGTGGGGAGTGGCACGATCGAACTCGGTGCTTTGCGCGCCGCCAAGCCCCGCGACGTTACGGGCATACTCAATCACTGCCACCTGCATGCCAAGGCAAATACCAAGATAGGGGATGCCGGATTCGCGGGCGAAGCGAACAGCCTGGATCTTGCCCTCGATGCCGCGATCGCCGAACCCGCCCGGGACGACGATGCCGTCCATTATTCGCAGCCCCTCAACGCCGTCTCTCTCGATATCCTGCGATTCAACGTAGTGGATCTTCACGCTGCTGCGCGTGTGAATGCCGCCGTGCAGCAGTGCCTCGCTCAATGAAATGTAGGAGTCGCGGAAGTCGACGTACTTTCCAACCATCGCGACGTTGACCTCACCGTCCGGATTCTGCTTGGCAGCAACGACTTTGTGCCACTCGCGCAGATCCGCAGGCGGCAGTTCCAGTTTGAGTTGTGCGGCAACAATGTCGTCCAGGCCCTCGCGCTGCAACATCGCCGGAATCTT
>JBGTHC010000146.1:0-36272 GCA_041746375.1 Woeseiaceae bacterium | reverse complement strand
CTGGATGTGACAGATCGCGAAACGTGAAGCACTTGCGGGATGAGTGCTCCGCGCTGCCTCGATTGCATTCAGCGTCTCGTGAATGGAGCGCTCGCCCAGCGCATGTACATGCACATCGATGTTGGCGCCCGCCGCATCGCTGATGACCGCGATCTTCTGCTCTTCGGTGTAGACCGTTTCACCGCTGTTTCCCGGCTCGCCCTGGTAATCCTCGAACATTGCCGCAGTGCGGCCTTCGACGGTGCCGTCGTCCATGATCTTCAGCACGCGGTAGTGATAGCGTTCGCCGCGGATCGTCTCCTGCCATTTCCTGGCCATTTCGATGGCGCGAGGCAGATCCTCGGGTCCGCGCGGCCGATAGGAGCCGACAATGCGCACGGTCAGATCGCCACTGCCCTCGAGTCGTTGCAGAACTTGCTGCAGCGAATCCTCGTAACCTATCGCACCGGCGTCGAACACGGCGGTTACGCCGTAGCTGTTCAACACGTCAATGACGTGCGCCGTACCATCGACAATGACATCCTGCGTTATCACGTTGAGGTCCCGCATGGCCATGCCGGCGGTACCTTCGAGCAGGTAGCCGGTTGCATTGCCATCCGCGTCGCGCTTGTAATAGCTGAATCCGGGTGCGGGGTCCGGCGTGTCCTGCGTGATGTTCAGCAACTCCAGCGCCTTCGAGTTTGCCCACGCGCCGTGGAAACCTTCGTCCATGAGCAAAACGGGACGCTCTCCGACGACAGTATCAATCATCTGCCGGGTCGGACCAGCGGGTCCGAAGGTGCTGGCCAGGAAACCGTAGCCGAACAGGAGCGGCGCGTCGGGATTGGCAGCCGCGTACTCGTCTATTGACCGGATCCAGTCGTCGACGGTGCCGAAGGTATCGAGTGACAATGCCCGGGCATACGCGCCGCCGGATACCGGGTGCATGTGCGTGTCGATGAAGCCCGGCAGCAGCATCTGGCCATCGAGGTCGTGCCATACCGTGCCGCTGCCGGCCAGCGCGAGTGCACCGTCATTGTCACCGACATAGACAATGCGGCCGTCGTCGACGGCCAGCGCTTCGGCCCACGGCGCCGCATCGGCCAGGGTATAGGCCCGGGCGTTGAGAAATATGCGATCGACGCCGGCTTCGGGCGATTCGGCGCAGCCCGCGAGCGCCAGCAGCATCCCTTGAACTGCCAGGATTGCCAGGAGCGCGGGTCGCTCAAGCAATCTCACAGCCCGGACCCATCCTCCGAATAGATGACCCAGATCTTGGTATAGCCGTCCGTCTCCCAGATTCCGGTCCACTCTTTCGGCAGCGTGACCGCCTCGCCTGCGTTGATAACCTGGACCGAGCCGTCTGCCGAGGCCAGGGTCACGCCGCCCTCGATGAAATACATGAACTCGTCGACGCCATAGGGTTCCGTCACCTCGAAGCGAGACTTGCCGGACTTGTACATGCCGGATGCGAACTTTTTGTCACTGCTCAGCAAGGTCGTCACATCGAGAATGGTGTTATCACCGCGTACCGTTTCAATGGTTTCCGGGCGTTCGAAAATCCTGCCGGTCATGTCCTCTTTACTGATCTTTGCAGGCTGGGCAACGGCCGCGTCGGATTTATGATCGTGGCCAATAGCGACGCCGGCGGCAAACGCAATAAGGGCTGTGCATACGGGTAACATCATTTTCTTCATCGGTCCTTCCTTTGTAGTCGTCGTTACAGATAGCCAAGTACCAGGTAGCCTGCCAGCGCGAGGGCAGCAGCGATCAGCGCGTACGGGATCTGCGTCAGGGCATGTTGCATGGCCGTGCAACCTGTTGCCTGTGCAGTGAGCACCGTAGCGTCCGAGTAAAAACAGGCGTGGCTGCCGAACGTGCTCGCTGACAGCGTCGCGCCAATCACGAGCGTCATGTCCGCGCCGAGATTGTTGGCCAGCGCGATAACAATCGGCAGGATGATGACGAATACACCCCAGTTCGATCCCGTGGTGAAGGATACCAGCCCCATGGTCGCGAAGATGACGGCGGGCAGCGACTCCGGTGTCAGCAGGGGCTGCATGTTCTGCACAACCCAGGCCGGCAGACTGAGCGCATCGTTGACCTCTTTCAGCATGAAGGCGGCGACCAGCACACCGAGCGGTTCAATCATGGTCTTGAAGCCGTTCATTATGGTGTCGAAGGTATCGTTCATATCGAGAATACGCAGCGCCAGAATGACGAGCACGCAGCCGCCGAGCGTCACGTAAACGCCGCGCAGGAAATCCTTGTCGAAATAAAGGGTAAAAAAAACCAGCGCCAGCATTGGCAACACGAACATCGCAATGCGTGGCCGCACCCCCTCCTTCGGTTTGATCGCCTTGTTGGCCTCTTCGATATGCGCGGCGTCCGGCGGCACCATCTGGCCCAGGTCTTGCGCACGCTGCTCCGCCTTTTTCATGCTGCCGAGCATCGGTATGTAGCCGGCAATGACGACCGGCACCAACAGCACCGCAATCCAGGCGTACAGCATGTAGGGAATCGCGCTTATATAGGTTGATAGCCCCTCGCCCTCCGCCGCTACGCCATTGGTCACCAGCAGGCCGCCGAAGAACGCGCCCCAGGTCGAGAAGGGAATGATGACGCTGATCGGTGCAGCGGTCGAATCGACGACGTAAGCCAGTTTTTCGCGCGAGATCCGGTACTTGTCGGTCAACTCGCGCATCGCCGAGCCAACCGCCAGGGAATTCAGGTAGTCGTCGACGAACATGAAAATGCCCATTACCCAGGTCGCGTACAGCGCGGACTTCTGCGAATTGACGAAAGCCGTCATGCGTTGCGTGAACGCAAGCGTTGCCCCGGTGCGAATCAACAGCCCGATCAGGCTGCCCATAAATCCGCAGACGAGTATCACCCAGGCAACGTCTTCGTCGGTTAGCACTGTGATCGAGGTGTCGGCAAACGCGCTGATGAAGTCGCTGCCGTGAACAATGCCGAGCCCGACCAGTGCACCTGCGATCAGTGATTCGATGGGCCGTCTCGAGACAATTGCCAGCACGAATACCAGCAACGTGGGAAGGATCGAAACGACGCCGGGGCTTTCCATTCAGCGGTTGATCACGGGCAGCGGTTCAGGTGACACCGATTTGCTCATCGACAGCCCTGACTGCAGCATCCATCGCACCGTTAACGTAGGCATAGGCTGACGCATCCGAGTTGGCGACCGAGATGCGGCCCATGCGTGCGCGCCCTGCGACGTGGGGGCCGTTGTCCCGGTTCCATTCCGGCGGATCGGAATAGTCGTTGTATTCATACGCATAGCCATGCGGCCAACGATTGACAGTGATCGCGGTGACGTCGCGTTCTGCATCGAAACCGCCGTTGGCAAGCGCGCCGCTCATTTGCGACAGGATGCCGCGTTCGAAATCGTCGAACGTCATTTCGTACAGTTTCCTGCGGCCTGCGTCATGTTGCTCGCGGGCACTGAGGCCCTGGTCGGGCACCGCCGGCACGAACGTACCGTGAATGACTGTGGGACTGTCAGCGTTTCGAGCGAATTTGTAGCTACCGATGCTGACCGGAAAGTCCAGGCCGAAAGAATGCATCAATTCAGCCTGCGGTACATACAGGCTGTGAAAGCCGAGCTTTTCGAACGCTTGCCAGTTGCGCACTGCGATGCTGATGTACACAAGTGGTGTCTTGGTAGCATAAGCCAACGCGTTGCGCTGCGCGTCCGGCATCTCCTTGCAGAGATGCGGGATGATGTTGTTGTAACAAGCAAGAATGACGTGCCGGGCGCGCGCGCGTTCCGCAGCTCCGTTGCGAACGTAGGTGACGTCCGCGGCGTCGCCGTCCTGCGTATGACGCACGTCGACTGCGGTGCTCAGGAGCCGGATGCGGGTGGGTGACCTGGCCTCATCCAGCCGGTCATAGTCGACGCGCGCGGTGACGAGGTCCTCCATGCTCTTGCCCGGAACGGCTTCGGGCAGCAATTGCCGCACCAGCGCGCGCGCGACGCCCGCGTTGCCGTCAGGAAAATGGAAGATGTACGGTTCGTCGCGGGCGGGCGGTTCGTTTTCGAGGTCGCCTATACCGAGCGAGTCCGTACCCGGCATGCCGTCGCGATACGCCTCGAGGGCCGACATGGCGTCCCATCCAACGCCCCACAGTCCCTTGATCGTATCGCGGATGAGGAGTACTACGTCCTCGGGCATCCCCGCACGCTTCCGCAGGAAATCGCTGTAGCTCATTGCCCGCAGTGCGTTTATCTTCTGGTCGCGACTCATGCCGGCGAGCAGGTCCGCGTCGCTCTCTAGCAGTTTAAGCAGCGCAGCGCGGGACTCGGGTGGCAGCGGGTAGCGTTCGATCAGTGAGCCGACGTTATCTGGACTGCCGCCGTCCCAGCCGCGCATTGCGTTCGGCAATACAAGGTCCTTGCCATAGGCCTTGCTGCCGAAATAAATACCCCGCCCGAGTTTGCGTTCCGCGAACAATTCCTGGTCGAAGTAGTCGTAAAAGCGCTCGGTTCGCACGCCGATGTCGACCAACACCTTTTTCGCCGCGTCGGAATAGTGTCCCGGCGTGTCGAGCGACTGGCTGCCGCCGTAGCCAATCAGGTTTGTACGGCCAACCTGGAACTCGTTACGTTTTGCATGCCCGCCAAAGTCGTCATGGTTGTCGAGCACCAGGATGCGTGCGCCCGCACCCATGCGTTGTCGGTAAAGAAAAGCCGCCGTCAGTCCGGAGAGTCCGCCGCCGACCACCACCAGATCGTAGGTCGCATCGGTCTGGCGCTGCGGTTGAGGCCAGCTTGCGCCGCCCCAGGACAATGCATGGGCTACTTCGAACGAACCGGGATGATTACCACGCATGCCGGTCAGGCCTGGCGGGTAGTTGCCGCTCCGCTCCATGGCGAGCAGTTCGAGTGGAGTAAGCGCACCTCCGGCGACCACGCCGAGTGCAACCCCGTTGAGGAAATCGCGTCGGGATATGCGCAATCGGTCAGACATGCAAGTCACTCGAGCGGGATCACGGCGGTACCAGGAAGATTGCCCGTACGGGCCAGGCCGTTGCGATAGTACTGGCCAGGTTCAGGGCTCACAAGCTTGTGCGGACGCGGTTTCATATTCTGGTGGCACTGTTGGCGCGCGCCTTGCACGCGAACGGGAAGAGTTTTGTCGTCACCGCATTCGCCCGCAGGGCGGGCTCCAACGGCCCCTTGTTGGAGCGCGCCTTGCGCGCGAACGGGAAGAGAGGTTTGTCGTCACCGCATTCGCCCGCGAGGCGGGCTCCAACGGCCCCTTGTTGGAGCGCGCCTTGCGCGCGAATGGGAAGAGAGGTTTGTCGTCACCGCATTCGCCCGCAGGGCGGGCTCCTACACGGCCTGTTTATGCACAGCGGTCATGCGGCTGACAACGATCGTCAGCGCCAGCCCGACAACGAATCCCGGGATCATCTCGTACAGCTCGAACACGTCTGCCTTGAACGCCAGCACCCAGACGATGCTGGTCAGGAAACCACCGAGCATACCGGCAGCAACGCCGGCTCGCGTCGTGTCCTTGTAATAGAAGGTACACAGCAGAACCGGTCCGAACGCTGCGCCCAACCCGGACCAGGCAAACAGGATGAACCAGAAGATAAAACGTACCTCCTCCAGCGCAAACCAGACACCGATGACGCCGATGAGGACGGTCACAACCTTGCCGTAACCCGCCAGCGCGCGGTCACTTGTCCTGCTGCCGAGTATTTTCTGCAGCAAGTCACGCACGATAGCCGACGATGCCAACAGCAATAGTGAATCCACGGTCGACATGATGGCCGAGAGCACGACAATCATCAGGATGCCGGTGATAACCGGCGGGAAGAGCTCGGCCGACAGCACCGGAAAAATCGTTTCAGCGTCGGCGAGTTCGGGGAACAACGCGCGTCCCGCCATGCCGGCGGTCACTGCTCCGGCATCGAACAGAAGGATAACGATGACCGACATCACGCGCGCTTTCTTGAGTTCCGTCTCGTCGCGCGCCGACATGAAGCGCACCATGAGTTGCGGCACGCCGAGAAACGGCAGCCCAATAGCGAGAAAGCTGACCAGTGCGATCCAGCCGGGCACGCCATCGCCGATGATAGCGCCCATGCTGAGCAGGTTCGGGTCCTGAAGCGCGAGGCTGCTGGTTACCGCCGTCCAGCCGCCGCCGGCGTGTATGGCAACGGCCGGTACCACAATGAGGCCGGCGAGCATCAGCACGCCCTGCACGACGTCGGTGTACGCCACCGCCTTGTAACCGCCGATGAAAGTGTAGCCGATAATGATTGCGCCGCCTGCTATGACCGCGGTCTTGTAATCAATCCCGATGAAGCTGCCGAGTGCCTTGCCCGATGCAACCATTTGCGCGGTGACATACGCACACACCATCGAGACGATGATTACAACGGCAATGCCGCGCAACAGGTGTCGACGATCGTCGAAGCGCGCGGCCAGCACATCCGGCAAGGTTATGGAGTCTGTCTCGTCGCTCAGGCGCTTGAGCCGCCTTGAAATCAGCGTCCATGACAACCAGATGCCGGTAACCTCACCAACTACAACCCAATAGGCCTGCGCGCCGACCGCGTAGCCCATGCCCGTGAGTCCCAGCAGCAGCCACCCCGATTCGCCTGTTGCGTTGGTACTGAATGCAACAACCCACCAGGGCAGTTTTTTGCCGGCCAGGAAAAACCCGGAAAGGGTACGGGTTTCGCGACGACTCCAGGCGGCGACACCGACAAGGACCAGCAGGAAAACCAGCAGCACAATGACCGGTGTCGACATTGGAACTCGAATTCGCTGCGCTACAGGCCGATCGAGGTACCGATTGGTGCGCCGGGTGGTGGTTTCGGCCGTGGAATATCGTCGACGGTCGAGGGATCGTCCTGCATGCGACGAATGGTGAATCGCGCGTCACCGTAATGCGCACGCCATGCCGCATCTTTCTCCCGCGATGCACGTTCCGCAAGCCATTGGTCGAGACGCAACACAGCATCGAGTGCCAATGCCTGAACGTCGCCATCAATAGCACGGTCAATGCCCAGACGCATTAGTTGCGCGAGCACCCGGTCGTTGGCGCGCCGCTGTATCGCACCGTCCATGCCGGCCTGGCGCGCGGCAAACCAGGTCGCGTGCAGTAACGCATCGAGAAGCTCCGTAAACCCGGGCATAGCCGCACTGCGCGCATGTGCGGCGTTCATGCGCGCAGCGCGTAACGGATTCAGCAGTACTTCGAGCGTCAGTGCGACGCTGCTGTCAGCAGGTCCGAACGGATCGAAAGTCATGCCCGTGTCTGCCTGGAAAGTCTCGCGCGTGCCGGGAAAGCCGGGAGGCCGCGGGGGCAGTTGGTCAAGCAAATCATCCGGCAGCCGCAGCAGTGAGGGCGACAAGGTCTGCAACAGCGCGCGAATGGCGTCACGCTGCCGGGCCGGTTCGACGGGCTGCACAGCTGGCTGTGCATCGCCGCGCAGCGCGTAGCTGAAATACTGGCCGCCGACCAGCTTGCCAGCTGCCTGCAACTGGTAGCGATGCAACAGGTAGATGGGTACCAGTACTTCTTCGAGCGTTGCAAGCGGCCGTCCTTCGCGAATGACCCGTTCGCCAAAGCGTTCCAGTGCGTATTCCCGAACGCGCAGCAGGTGCTCAAGTTCGGCCACGGCATCCTCGCCGTTATCCCACAGGTTGCCGTCCGGATGCGCGGTGCCGATATCGCGCGAATCCTGATCCGCAGCGTACTTCCAGCCGGCCGCAATGGTCTCGTTGATGATGCGCTCCCGTTCAACGCCGCGATCGACGCCAGCGGGAAAATCCTGGTAGCCGTAGAGCACGACCCGCTTGTCCCATTCGCCGATGCCGGTGTCGTATGCGTCAGATAAATCGAGGTTGCCGGCTCCGTCGAAGCGGATCAGCGGAAACGGATAATCCATAACCGATGCACGGTCCTGTGTACTGGCCGCAAAATTGTGCTCGATGCCGATCGTATGGCCGACTTCGTGTGCAGACAATTGGCGAATGCGCGCCAGCGACATTTCCAGCATCGGGTCGGTTTCGACATCACCGTCATAAGGTGCCAGCAGTCCTTCCGCAATCATGTAGTCCTGGCGCACGCGCAAGGAACCCAGAGTGACATGGCCCTTCAGTATTTCGCCGGTGCGCGGGTCGACGATGGATGAACCATACGACCAGCCGCGCGTCGAGCGGTGCACCCATTGGATTACGTTGTAGCGAACATCCATCGGGTCGGCATCCTCGGGCAGCATCTCGACCCGGAAAGCGTCGCGATAGCCGGCCGCCTCGAAAGCCTCGGCCCACCAGCGCGCGCCGTCGAGCAGGGCCGAGCGGATCGGCTCCGGTGCGCCGCGATCAACGTAGTAAACAATGGGTCCAACGGCGTCGCTTGTTTCGGCCGTCGGATCGGTCTTCTGCAGCCGATGACGCCGCGCATATTCGACCTGCAACGGCTTGCCGATGGCCGATGCATAGTCGAGGAAACCGCTGTCACCGTAGCGCAGGCCGATCAGCCCGACACGCGGATCGTAAGGCAGCGCTTCGTAGTTATCGTCCGGCAGGCGGATGAACGAATGATGCAGGTGCACGGTGAACTGGGCGGCATCCGGTACGACGGTCGGCAGGAACGGACCCGTCGACTTGCCGGTGAACGTGACAACGGCCTCCACTTCGCTGTTATCCGGGAATCCTTTGGTGCGCGGCAGGTAGATCGCCGAGCGCGACGTGTCCGTCCCGTAATCACCTTCATCACTTTGCGACAATTGTGCGGCAATGTTGTGCGCGTCGCGCAGCATAAAGTCTGTGACGTCGACGATGGTTGCATCACGGTAACTGCCGAGCGATTCGAAGCCCCAGATCACGGAACGCGCGAAAGATTCGCGAATTGCCTGCTGTTCGTCCACGTTCTCGCCGAGAGCCCGGTAACGCAGGTTGCTTTCGATGAGCAGTACTTTTGGTCCGGAGCGCTCGAACTGGACTATGCGGGTGGTGCCCAGCTGCCCACGATCGAGACCAAGGTCGTTGGAACCCACACCGCGGGCCAGCGACGATTGGTACAGAAACCCGGCATCGAATTCATCGATAGCGAGCAGCAGACGGCCCTCGGCAGCGTCCCAGTACATGTCGATGAAGCCGGGCAACGATTGCATCGCCCCCAGGCGCGCTTCGATGTTCTCGTCAGTCGGTTCGGCAGCGTCGGCGGCGGTGAAAGAACCCGAGATAAACGATATGACCAGCACCAATGAGCAAAAGCGCATCGTATTCCCCCTGAATATTTGGCGTTCTTTGACGACTTGTATCCGCCGGTTACTCTAGATTTCCGCAAGTACCTCGCCCAGCGCGCTCAGGAACAAATCGGCGTCATCCCGGGACAGTACCATCGGTGGCCGCAGTTTGAGAATGTTCTCGTCCCGGCCAATGGTATGGCACAACACGCCCCGTTGTTTGAGGGCCTCGATGGCTCGGCTGGCAAGCTGTGTCGCAGGTGTGCGATTTTTTGCATCGAGGACGAGTTCGACGCCAAGGAACAGGCCGCTGCCGCGAATGTCGCCGATGCAATCGAAGCGACCGGCAAGGCCGTGCAGGCCGTCAAGCAGGTGCTCCCCGACCTGCAGGGCATTTTGTTGCAGGCCTTCGTTGTCGATAACGTCGAGTACGGCGAGTCCCACTGCGGCTGACACGGGATTGCCACCGAAAGTATTGAAGTAGTGTGCCGTGCGCGCGAAGTCTTTGATGATTTCAGGGCGCGTGACAGTCGCCGCCAGTGGATGTCCGTTGCCCATGGGTTTGCCCATGGTAACGATGTCCGGGATAACAGCATCCTTCGCGAAACCCCAGAAATGCGTGCCCGTGCGCGCGAAGCCGGGCTGTACTTCGTCGGCGATGAACAAGGCGCCGGCCGCGCGGACCTGGTCCGCTGCGCGCTTCAGGTAACCCTCCGGCAAGGCTACAACGCCGTCGGAAGATACAATCGTGTCGAGGATGAGCGCGGCCGGACGGATGCCGCGACGCTCGAGCTTGCCGAGCGCCTCGCTGACGTGTCCGGCATAGCGTTCTGCTGCATCGGCGCCGCGGTAGCGACCGCGATACACGTCGGGTGCCGGAACGGTGACCACCCACGGAGCGAGGGTATCCGCCGTTTGATACTCCGCCGTGATTTCGGCAATCGCCTGTGAGTTACCGTGATAGGAGTGCTCGGAGACGATGACGCCTTGCCCGCCCGTCACCGCCCGTGCAATGCGCAATGCCAGTTCGTTGGCTTCCGTGCCGGTGCAGCTGAACATGGCAACGTCGAGGTCACCCGGCAGCAAATCAGTCAGCCGTTCGGCGTAGTCGAGGACCGTTTCGTGCAGGTAGCGGGTGTGCGTGTTGAGCAGGCGACTCTGTCGCGTCAGGGCCTCGACCACAACCGGATGGCAGTGGCCGACGTGCGGTACGTTGTTGTACATGTCTAGGTAGCGGCGGCCGTCGGCATCAAAGAGCCAGACGCCTTCGCCGCGCACCAGGTGCAGCGGTTCCTTATAAAAGAGACTGTACGCGGGACCGAGCAGCCGCTTGCGTCGTTCGAGGAGGGCAGCAGTTGTCATGCTTCTCGCGTAATACGTCCCGCGATGATGCCGCTGACCAGCAGGAATATGGCCATGCCGAACAGGAATTCCGGGTAGTTGCGGGTTATCCCGCAATAGTAAGTAGCAAGGACGTTCAGCACCTGGAAGGCGTTGATGATGTTGCTCCTGCGTTTCGTGATTTTCGGGAAGCGCAAAGTAGACACCATGGCCAGCGCCAATGCGAACATCAGCATGGGCAGGTAGGCATGCAGCGGCATTGAAACAGCAATCTCCTCGTAGCGCGACAGCAAAATTACCGTGGTCGAGGTCAGCCCGCCGCCCGCTGCGGTGATCGGTATGCCACGAAACCAGCCACTGGTCGGCGCGCTCGACGAGAGGTTGAAACGCGCGAGTCGCATCGCGCCTGCGAGCACGAACATGCCGACGGCCAGCAGGAGTACCCAGAACTGGCCGCTGCCCACCTCCACCTCGCCGACCTGCAACCCCGCCTGCAGCACCAGCAGCGCAGGCGCTACGCCGAACGCGATGAGATCGGCCCTCGAGTCGAACTCGGCGCCGAAACTGGAGGTGGCCTTCAGCAGTCGCGCCGCCATGCCGTCGAGGACATCCAGCAAAGCGCACCAGACAATCATCCATCCCGCCAGTTCGAGGTCACCGAGCTGTCCGGTGACGATGGAACCCAGGCCGAGTAGCAGGCTGAGCGCGGTAAAACCGTTGGGGATTGAATAGCGAAGAACGTTCAAGGCCGACCCGGATTGGCTGTCATCGGCCCGCATTCTGCATGGCCCGGCCCACCCAGCGCAATTTTCGACCCAGAACCATGGACAGTGACCCTGGTCCCGGTTCAGGGTCACTGTCCCTGATTTGCGGGGCTTAATTCGGGGAGCGGCGGCCGCCGGAGATGCCGAGCGGACCGCGCGGGATGACGACCTGCATGGGAATACCGTCGCGCAGGATATCGACCATGACTTGCTGGCCCGGCTGGCCTTCCATGGTCTGTCGGATCAGGTCGGACATGCCGTAAACGCGCTCGCCGTCGTAGCGCACGATGCGATCCCCGTATTGCAGCCCGGCGCGCGCTGCCGGCGAAGACTCGATCACGCTGCCGACGGCGACTGTCGTGGATTGACCGGTAGCGTCACGATAGCGTTCATAATCCGCTTCGCCGAGTTCGGCGCGCAGGGACTCGTCCGTTGCGCCGCGGCTGCGATAGAAAGCCGACATATCGCCGCCCTGCCCCGCGTCATAGCGCGCCTGTAGCGCCGCCATTTGCAGTTCTGCTTCGCGCTGCGCAATGGCTTCCGCCTGGCTCGGCGAGAATCCCGCAAGCACCAGTTGCGTGGCGCGATCCTGCGAGCGGCTGCGCGAAGGCCGGCCCAATCGCTCGGCCACTGCTTCCGGTTCGGTCCGGGCCGCTTCGTCGGCGACCCGCATTGTCGGCGCCGCGGTGAGGCCCTCCAGCTCCGCGGTCAGGTAGAAAAGCTCATCCTGCAGCAACTGGCGGGCATAACGCTCGCTGCTCAACGCCTGTTCCAATGCCCGGACACGGTCCTCCAGGGGCGCGGACTGATCGAATCCGGAGTCCTCAGTTACGACGTCGACCGGGCGCCGGTCAATCAGGGCGGCAGCGGCCAAACCCACTGTCAGGCTGATGGCAACGAAAAGTACTGCCTTCCAGGACATCGGGCGACCCTTATATTGACTTGCCTGTTGATTCGATCGCGGGAGGAACGATCGGTTCCGGAGTTGCCGGGTTTCCCGCAACCGGCTTCGTTCAGGTCTAGCGACTGACGCTTCGAAAAGCGGAGGGGATGCAGGCGCTGCTGCGTGGTTTCCTTGGCCTCATCGACCGGCCTTAGGGTAATCTCTGCGTCCATGTCCGCACCGGCTACAGCAGACTCTGCCCTTCCGCTGGTCATTGCCGTGACCGGCCATCGCGACCTCGTCGCGGCCGAAATACCCGCGATCCGGCAACAGGTCGACGCGCTGCTGAAGGATCTGGCACAGCGGTACCCGGACCGCCGCCTGTCGGTGATGTCGTCGCTCGCTGCAGGCGCCGATCAACTGGTCGCCGAAGTTGCACTCGAATGTGGCATCCGGCTGATTGTGCCTTTGCCGATGCAGAAAGACATGTACCTGCAGGACTTTGCAGCTGCCGAGGCGCGCGAACGATTCGAGTCACTTTGTGAACGAGCCAGCGAGCTCTACGAACTGCCGCTCGCCAAAGGTAACTCCAGCGAGACGATATCGGCGCCCGGCAACGCACGAAGCCGCCAGTATGCTCAGGCAGGCGTGTTCCTGTGCGCGCACTGCCATATTCTGCTCGCGCTGTGGGACGGCAAGGCAGGCACAGAACTGGGCGGCACCGGACAAGTGGTCAAGTTTCATCATGACGACATCATGCCCGGATACACGGCGAAAACGGTCGCAACCCAGCAAATGCTGGTCGACGATGAAAGCGACCTCGTGTACCACATCGTCTGTTCACGCGATCGGCCGGACGGCGCGCCGTATCCTGATCTCAAACCTTTGCAATGCTTCTGGTTCACCAAAGACCGCGAGCATCCCAGAAGTCCCGATATTCCGCCGCAGCATCAAACGATCTTCGAGCGCAGTAGCGAATTCAGTCGTGATGCGATGGAGTTTTCTGCGCAGATTAGCAAGGAAAGTTATTCTCTCCTCAATGACGCGAGTCGCCGCTTTCTGCCCGAGGGTATCGGCGACATCAACCGGATTTTCTGCATGGCCGACTGGCTGGCCATTCACTACCAGAAGAAGACCCTGGACACGCTGCGGATCAGCCATGTGTTGGCATTTCTCATGGGCCTCATGTTCATTTTTTACTCGGACTACGAAGTCTGGCCGTATTTCATGTACGCGTTCCTGCTGTTCTTTCTGATAGCAGCCGCTATCCAGTATTTCGCCGCACGCCTTGCCTGGAATCGCAAGTACCTGGATTACCGCGCGCTCGCGGAGGGACTCCGTGTGCAGTTTTACTGGGCCGCCGCCGGAGTTACCAACGAGAACGAGTCGAAATTCACGCATGACAACTTCCTGCAGACACAGGATCCGGAGCTCGGCTGGATCCGTAACGTCATGCGCGTCGCCGGCACCGAATGCGATGCCGTACCACAAACCCACCCGGACGGCCTGCGGTTCGTCCTGCGGGAATGGATCGGCGATGACGATAGCGGCCAGCTCGGTTATTACCGCAAGAAGGTTCGCGAACGAACCCGCAAGAACCGCTCTACGGAACGCCTCGGACGTATCAGCCTGCTGATGAGCGTGTTCGTCGTCGTACTCTTCATCGTCGCTCCTTCGAAAATACCGGAAGGCCTGTACGATCCGCTCGTGGTCCTGATGGGAGCGCTTCTTCTCCTTTACGCCGTGCGCCAGGGTTACGCGCACAGTACCGCCGAGAAAGAACTGATCAAGCAATACGAGTTCATGCTGCGCATATTCCACAATGCACATCGCCGCCTGGAAAATACTACGGACGTCGCGGAGCAGCGGCAGGTATTGCTGGCCCTGGGCGGCTCGTGCCTCGACGAGCACGCCGAGTGGATACTGATGCATCGGGATCGCTCGCCGGACCAGTCGGAGATCTGGCGCATGAGCAATTAGGGGCAGCAATTAGGGACAGTGACCTTTGGCTAGCGGTCATTTGGCGCGTGTTGTGGCGTTGGGGTGGGGTTCGGCCACTGGTCTGATGAGAGAATCCCGGGCCGTTGCTGAACTGCCGGGCGAGTCACTGTCTAAGCCATCCAAACGACCCCGCGGCTTTGGTTTGCGGTGTACAACAATTTGAACTTCTGGAGATTTTTGCATGTCTCGTCTCACCTTTTGTGTGCTCGCGTTTTTTTGCATGGGTGCCTTAGCTGCGCAGGAACCCGCCGCGCCTGTTGATCGTCAATACACCTGGGACCTGACGGAGTTGTATCCGTCGGTTGAGGACTGGAACGAGGCTCGGGAACAGGTACTTTTGGACCTGCAGAAGATTGAGGACCGGCGCGGCACGCTCGGTGACAGTGCGGAGGCCCTGTATGAGGCGCTCGACCTCGTGTCCGCCACCACCCGCGATGCCTTTCGGGTATTTGCCTATTCCAGCCTGGCCACCGACGAAGACTTGCGCGTGACCGAAACGCAGGAGCGCGACCAGCTCGGCAACATCATGTTCGCCCGTTTCACGGAAGCAACCGCCTGGATGCAGCCGGACATCCTGGAGGTTGGGCGCGAAGTCGTCGAAGCCTATATCGACGAGGAACCAAGGCTGGAGCGGTTCGCTTTCCAGCTCGATGATGCGCTGCGCAACGCGCCGCATACACTCGGCGAAGAAGCGGAGCAGACGCTCGCGTTCTTCACGCAAACGTTCGGCGCGCCGAATACCATCTACAGCATCGTCGCAAATTCGGATATTCCGTGGCCTGAAGTCACTTTATCGGACGGCGAAGAGCGGCGTATCGACTCGCAGGGTTACAGTCGCTGGCGCGCCAGTGAAAATCGCGACGACCGGAAAGCCGTGTTCGATGCTTTCTGGTCTCGCTGGCTGGAATATCGCAACAGCGTCGGTTCCGTTCTGAATTCACATATTCAGACGCAAGTCGCGCTCGCGAAAGCCCGTAATTACGACAGCGTACTGGACCGGGAACTGTTTCAGGACAACCTGCCACCGGCTGTGTATCGGACTCTGGTCAAGGAAGTGAACAAGGCGTTACCCACGCTGCACCGCTATTTCAAACTGCGCGGCCGCATGCTGGGTATCGAACAAATGCATTACTACGACATTTATCCGCCGCTGGTGTCGCTGGACAAGAAGTTCGATATCGAGACTTCCAAACGCATCACGCTCGAGGCAATGTCGGTTCTGGGCAAGGACTGGGTCAGCATGCAGCGGGATGCTATCGACCAGCGATGGATGCATGTCTATCCGCAGCAAGGCAAGCGTTCAGGCGCCTACATGAATCCCATCGCCTACGACGTGCATCCGTACGTTCTCCTGAATCACAACGATGACTACGAATCGCTATCGACGTTTGCTCATGAATGGGGACATGCTATGCATACCCTCTACGCGCAGCAGGAGCAGCCATTCGACACAGCTCGCTATTCGACGTTTATCGCCGAGATTCCGTCGACGTCACTGGAACTCATCCTGCTGGATTACATGTACTCCAATGCACAGACGCTGGACGAAAAGCTTTTCTATCTCGGCTTTAGCCTGGAGAACATGCGCGGCACATTTTTTCGCCAGACCATGTTTGCAGAGTTCGAACTGGCCTTGTACGAAGCCGCAGAGCGCGGCGAAGCGCTGTCCGGCGAGAAGATTTCGCAAATGTACGTCGAGATCATCAAGCGTTACCACGGCCATGATGAGGGCGTTGTGCTGATCGATGACTTGTATGCCAACGAATGGATGTTCGTGCCGCACTTCTACTACAACATGTACGTCTTTCAATACGCGACATCGCAAACCGCCGGCACAGCGCTGTATGAGAAGATCAAGAATGAAGGCGCGGCCGGAGTCGAGAACTACAAGAACCTGCTGCGCGCCGGCGGTTCCGATTATCCCTACAAATTATTGACGGCGGCGGGTGTCGATCTCGCAACACCTGAGCCGTACCAGGCAGCCGTGCGCAAGATGAATGCGATCATGGACGAGATGGAGCGGCTGCTCGAAGAACGGGATCGCTGACAGCCACGCGCAATCAGCCGTTGGAGCGTGCCCAGCGCGCGAATGCGGTAACGTTGGAACCGCGAAATCGGTAACGGCAGAACGTTGCCCATTCGCGCGCAGGGCGCGCTCCAACGGCGCCTACCGCGCGACTTGTGCGCTGGTTATTTCGACCGGGCAACCACTGGCGGCCGTATACGGCCCGAGGCCGGTGCGAATACTGACCACCTGCCCTGCTGCCAGGTTGCCGTTGACACGTCGCTCGACCCGCTGCGGCACACCACCCTCCGAGTACTGGATGATAAACGCGATGTTGCTGATCGGTACCGACGTCTCGTTGCGGATAGACACGACGAGTTTGCTTTCCGCATCGGCGTCGCAACGCTTCAGTACGTAAGTACCGGGGTTCTCGGCAATGTCGAGTCGCACGATGGACGCATAGGCTGCCTCGGCCATCTCACCCTGCCCGCCGGCCACAGCACGGTAATGCTGGATTGCAGCCGCGCGATTACCCTGCTGTGCCGCGATTTCGCCGAGGGCGAAATGGGCAGGCGCGGTGGGCAGGTACTCGAGACTCTTCGAGAGGTCCGCGGCGGCACGATCTTCATTGCCGAGTTTCTGGTTGGCCAGGCCGCGCTGCAGGTAGTAATAGAAAAAGTCGTCACGATAGCCGATGGCAGAGTTGAAATGCTCGATCGCCGGCCGAAAACTGTTTTCGAGCAGCAAGGCGTCGCCTCGCAAGGCATGGAAATGACCTTCTCGCGGCAACAGCGCGATCGCCTGGTCGGCCTTCTGTCGGGCGAGCGTGGTATTCCGGTCAGCCAACGCCTTGCGCCCCTCGTCGTAAGCCTCGTAGGCCGGCAACACCTTTTCCGTGGTTCGCAACGCGGCCTGGTACTGGTCAACGCCCATCAGTCCGCCGGGCGGCAACGCGGCCGCGGTCTGGATGTTTGCCTCGACGCGTTCATCCGACGGCGGATGGCTGGCAAACAGTCCCGACAGCCAGTCCTGGTTCTTGCCTTCGCTCAAACGCACAAAAGTTTTCTGCAACGATACTGCGCCCTGCGGGTCGTAACCCGCTTTGGCCATGTACTGCATGCCGTAATAGTCCGCTTCCAGTTCCGCGCTACGGCTGTAGCGCTGGCTGAGCAACTGGCCGGCGACGTTGGCGCCGCCGACAGCAAGATTGCCGTAATCACTGTCACTGGTAGCAACCGCGGTGGCAAGGATGAGGCCCTGCAACAACATGCCGCGCTCCATCTGTTGAGCCGAGTGCCGCGCCGCGGCATGCACGATTTCGTGGCCGAGGACGGCCGCCAGTTCTGCCTCGGAACCCAGCTCGGTGAGCAAACCGCGATTGATAGCAATCTTGCCGCCGGGCAATGCCCAGGCATTGGGCGTCGAGTTGTTGAGTACGACAAATTCGTAGGGAAGATCCCGATCGCTGACGGCCGCAAGGCGATTGCCAATTCCTTGTACATAGCGCGTCAGGTCCGCATCGATATCGTATTCGCCACCCTGGGCTTGTTGCATGGGCGCGTAATTCTGTTCGCCCATCTGGATTTCAGATCCCTCCCCGACCAGTGTGATTTCGGACTTTCCAGTTACCGGATTGACCGCGCACGCCGATAGCCAGAGCGGAAGGAGAATGGCAAGCAACAGTCGTTTTATCATGGCAATACCCGAAACGAATTTATGGTGCCGCGAACGGCATGCTCAGCACCGCCAGAAGCGGGTTGTGATCGGACGTAGTCACAGTCGCAGTCTCGGCGTTCACCAGCTGCAATTTCCGGACGTAAATGTGGTCCAGTGCAATGCCGAAAAAACGCGTGCGTGTATCTTCAGCGAAGATTACCGGCTGCAAGTCGAGCGATACGGCGAGTGCTTCGACAATCCGCATACGCCGCCAGTGCCAGGTATTGAAATCCCCGGCAACGATAATCGGGCCCTCGTGATCTCGCAGAATGTCGGCGATGCGATCGAACTGGAGCCTGTAGTCGTGCAAGCCGAAACTGGCGAGAACGGCATGCACATTGACGACTACCAGCACCTCATCGCTACCCGAGAGCGCGAACGCGGTGATGCTGGTCGCCTTCGGAGAGCGCAGCCACGGCTCGACACTGCTGAAGTTGCAACGGGCGAGTGGCTCACTGCGACTGAGCGTCAGCACGCCTGTAATTCCGCTGCGTATGCTGTGGCCCGGCGCGAACGACCAGTGCTGCCAATCTGCAAAGTCACTTTCTGTAAATCCGCCCAGATACGCTTCTTGCATAAGTACCAGATCGGAATCATCGGCAAGCCGCGCGAAGTCATCGCGCCAGCCATCGTGACGCTTTTTTTGCACGTTCCAGTTCAGCAGGCGGATATCGCCGGGATCAATGCGGTCTCGCGTGCCGCTCGCCGTTGCTGTCAGTGCGGCCCGGCATTCGGCGACCTGATCCTCGTAACTGGCGGCAAACTGATCCGGAAGCTCCGTCACGGGTTCCGGGGAGTCGGCGCGATCTGGCAGCGAGGGCTGGAAAGCGCAGGACGCCACGAGCCATGTACAGCATAGCGCGAGGACGACGCGAACCCGCGGGTGCGGGGCCGCCACCGCTCGCAGTGGTGTCATGGCAGTTGCTTGCATGGGCTGAAAGATTCCAAACCGCGATTATATCGCCAGTTGCCGTATGAAGGGCCCCATCGACGGATGGGGCTATTTTTCGTCAATGTTTCGCCCGTGAGTCGGGCTCCTACACCGCTTCGATTGCCTTTATTGCAGGAGCCCACCTTGCGGCGAATGCGGCAGCGACCGGACTTTTCGCGTTCGCGCGCAGGGCGCGCTCCAACAGCGTTCCTACCAGACCGTATTACGGGCGAACAATTGAGCGTTTCCGCATTCGCCCGCAGGCGAGCTCCAACAGGCTTCTATCGCCACCGGGAGCCCGTATCACGGGCGATCCAGACAGCGGCGCCTCGCGAGAACCAACAGTAACCCGCCGAGCAGGGTCCAGCCACCGACTATGGCCCATTCCCAGGGCCAGATGAGCGCCGCCGGGCTTCCTGGCAGGAACAACAGTGAGATCGTGATCGAGAGGAAAAGTGCAGAAAATCCGGTCACTTTCCAATAGCGCACCGCGTAGGGCCTCGGCATGTCAGGCTCGCGGTAGCGCAGCACGAGGAAAGACAGTGCCACGAAGGCGTAGGCCACGATAATGCCGAACGAGCCGGCATCGACCAGCCACACCATGGCCGGCCGGCCGAAAAACGGCGCCAGGATCGAGAAAAAGCCGATCAGCAGGATCGCCCGGTGCGGGGTATTGAAGCGCGAGTGCAGAACGCCCAACCATGCTGGCAGCTGGCCCGCCTGCGCCAGCGCGTACATGGCGCGACTGCCACCGATCAGGAAAGCGTTCCAGCTGGTCAGGATGCCGCCGATCCCCGCAATCACCAGTAACGTGCCGCCCCAGCCCCCACCAAGTACTGCAGCAGCAGCGTCTGCGGTCGGCAGAGACGACGCCGCCCGCTCGGCCGGCGTCAACGCCACGGATACAGCCGTGATCATGGCGACATACCAGAGGACGGCGATGACAATTGCCACCATGAGCAAACGGCCGATCTCCGCGAACGGCAAATCGATTTCTTCTGCCGATTGCGGGATCACATCGAAGCCAACCAGCATCAGCGGCACGACCACCAGCACGCCGAGCATACCGCCGATACCCTGCTGGAACGCCGGTGCCGCGTTGGCGATGTGTCCACCGGTCGTTGCACCGGCGAGGAGGGCCAGTCCGCCGGCAAGAATCAGGATGGAGACCAGTATTTGCAGTCTTGCCGCCGTTTCGATACCGAGGATGTTAACGCCGGTCATTGCTATCGCCGCGACCACCGCGAGCAGAATCCAGGTTGCCTCGACTTCCCAGCCCGCGATCGTCCACAGGTAGCCGCGGCTGAAGCCGGGAATCAGGTACTCGGCGACCGTCGGTAGCGCGACGGCTTCGAAGGCAACCACTGAAACGTAACCGAGCAGTATCGCCCACGTGCAGATGAACGACGCCGTCGTGCCCAACGCCCGCCGTGCATAAACATGCTCGCCGCCGACCTCTGGCATTGCCGAAGCCAGTTCAGCGTAGGTAAAGCCGACGAGCACGACCGCCAGTCCGCCGACGAGGAAGCCGAGGACCGCGCCGACACTGCCGGCGGTGACGATCCAGCCGCCGGTCAGCACAACCCAGCTCCAGCCGATGATGGCACCGAACGCGAGGGCGAGGACTTCCTTGCGTCGCAGGACACGGATGAAAGAGCTTTTGTTCATGGTGTTCGGGTTTCCGGTCGGCGTAACCGGAACGCATAGTGCCCGAAATGCAGTTGCATCGCCCGTGATACGGGCTCCTGCAGGGTGTTAATCTGTTGGAGCCCGCCTTGTCGGCGAACGCGGCGGGGACCGGACTCTTCCCATTCGCGCGCAGGGCGCGCTCCTACGGGTGGCAATCGAAGCGTTGTAGGAAGCCGTACCACGGGCGATGCACCGACAAAAAAAGGCCCCGTCTGTCGATGGGGCCCTGCAGTGTGCAGTCGGGGGAACTGCGAGTCGGTGGTGGTTCTTCTGGTATGCGTTTAAAGGGCCCAGGAAAAACTGAGCGAGTAACCTACGCCCGGATCTTGTTCGAACACGACCACGTCCTGCCGCTCGATCGTGACGGTTTCGTCGAGAAGATTCTGTGCCTTCAGTTTCACGGTGATGGTATCGGTCGGGTACCACGAATACGTGAAGTCCAGCGAGTGAAAAGGCTGCTCAAACCCGTCCGGCGCGCCGTTTCGACCGGCAACGTAAAGCCGTTCGCCGAACACGTTGTAGATCAGCGACGCACTGTGTCGGCTGCCGGGTGAATCGAAGCCCAGCATCAGGTTTGCGACGTAGTCGGAAGCTCCGCTCAGTTGCCGGACCTGGTTGGTCGGCGCATCCGGGCGGGATCCTGCCACTAGCTCTGAGTCCTGCAGCGTTACATTGCCCTGCACGAACATCGTGTCGAAGAAGCCGCCGAGAAAGCCGAGTTCCTTGAGACCCTCGATCTCGACCCCCTGCACTTCGGCCGATTCGCCGTTGAGTATTTCGCGAGCAATCGTGGTATCGCTGGCAGGCGCTTCGAAAAACTCGATCGGTTTGTCGATCTCTTTTTGAAATAGCGTGACAGTGAAGTTATCACCGTTGCCGAAGAACCATTCGGCGCGAATATCGTAGTTGGTAACGTCAGCCGGCTCGACGCTGGAATTTCCGAAGGTGAGGTCTTCGGTGATCGGGTCGACATAGCTGGAATCCGTGATTTCCCGCAGGTCGGGCCGCACCGCAGTCTCGCTCCAGCCGAATCGCAGCTGGAACGTCTCGGCCCAAAGGTCGGACATCCAGGTGACCGATGCGGAAGGATAAATCTCGTCGCTGACAAAGGTACCTTCCTCGAGAACGTCAGGATCGGTGGTGACCTGCGGGTCTGCCTCCGAGAAGCCGAACGGATTCCAGGAAACCGCCACCTGCCGATAGTCTTCCCAGCGGGCACCGGTTGCGATGCGCCAGCTGTCGTTCCATGTCCATTCGACTTTGCCGAACACTGCATCGGTTATCGTTGCGGCAATATAGCTTTCGTTGTCCGCACCGCGCCGGTCGAAGACATAGTTGTTGGCGGGGTTAAGAATATTTTCCTCGGAAAACACTTCACCGAGCGGGCCGTCCAGAACGGACGCGTCCGCCACCTCCAGGGCGCCTATGCTGAACTGCGACTGGCGGTAGGTGCGGGCCTTTCTCGCATGATTGTAGCCGCCGCTCAGCAAGAAGCTGTTACGGTTGAACTCGACCGGCAGCGTTGCTGCCCAGCCGTGGTTGATGACTTCGTCATCCAGGTCCGTGAAACGGAAATCCGCCGCCGTGGCGTCACGAGCCACCTGGTCACTGATGAACTCTCCCGTTTCAGGATCTGTGACTGACTGGGCAGCCACCTCGATCTCGTTCGGGATCAGTGTTTCTGCAGTGGAATCCGAGTAGAACCACGTGACGTTGGTTTCAAGCGGCAAACGAGAGACCAGTCCGGAGATAAAGTCCGGCAACTTGTCGCGGGTCGCCTCACCAAGGTAATGGATGCCACTGATCTGGTTGGTCAGCAGTTCGCGTTCTTCAAATTTCAGCCGGTAATTGCGGAATCCGAGCCCGTCCGAGCGCTGCCTGTTTTCGTTGAAGAAGTCCGTCGTTGCGGTTTCGTCGTCAGTGTTGCGCAACCACAGCGTGGTCGTCGCGATTTCGTGATCGGGCGTGAACTTGAGCCCAAAGCCGCCGGTACCGGCAATATTCACTGAACGCGTCGTTTCTTCCTCGGTGTCGGTGCGCTCGTCCGGGAAGTTGAAGTTCCGGGCGAGTGCCGTAGTGTTGCGCCAGCCGGTCTGGTAGGAGCCTCCGGCAAGAAAGCCCACCTCCCATTCGTCGCCGAGCAACCAGTTGTTGCCGATACTCACGCGCGCATTGCCGTCCACTGGAAGGTCCTTGCCCTCTTCGAGGCTGATGTCGCGATTCAGCTCCAGGGCCAGGTTGCGGTTGACCAGTTGCGCATCGGCCAGCGTTGCTGACGAGTCTTGCCTCTGCATAAATGTCAGGATCTGCTGTACACCGACGTTGCCCTGAAACTGATTGACGGCATTCAGTAAGTCTGACGACAGCGCGCGGGTACCGTCGTCGGTACCAAGGCTGTCGTCACCTCCGCCTGCGTAACTGATACCGTCATCTGACGACAAGGTGTTGTAGCCGCTGCCGAGCTCGAAATTCAAGACAAACGAATCCGGTATGCCTCGCGTACGAATATCCACGCTGCCGCCGCCGAAGTTGGCCGGCAAGTCGGCCGACCAGGCTTTCTGCACACGTAGCGATTCCACGATGGAGGTCGGGAACACGTCCAGTGGTATGACGTTGCGAGTCAGGTCAGGCGAGGGAATCTGCGCACCGTTCAGCGAGGTCGACGAGTAGCGCTCGCCGAGACCACGAATGTAGACGTACTTGTCGGAGACCAGCGAAAGCCCGGGGACGCGCCGTAATGCGGCGCCGACGGTACTGTCGCCGAGACGACTGATAGTTTCCGCGCCGAGCAGGTCGCTTACATAGGAGTCGTTGATGCGTTCATTGACCAGTTGCTGACTGGAACTGATGAGGCGACCCAGAACGACGACTTCCTCTACAACTTCGCCGTCATCGGTCGCTGTGCCTGGCATACCGGGCGCAGCGATCACCGCTTCGTCGGTATCGGCTTCCGGGTCGATTTCCTGGGCCGCGGCCGTGCCTTGCCAGGAGACGACAGGCCAGGAAACGAGGGCCAGCACGATGGCCGCTGCAACTGGAGTTTTCTTCATGTCACCGACTGTGTTCATTTAGACGCCTGCTGTTGTCGTTCGCGCAAGGCTGGGCCCCCGCCCCGCCTGGATAGGCCGCTTCGGAACCCAGACGGGTAACCGCAGCGGCCGTTGTCTCGTCGTTCGAAAAGCGACCTACAGCTCCTCGAACCACAGTGCCTGGGAACGGTTGTCCGGGTGAATGCCGAAGGTCCAGTCGACGGTCCAGTCAGTTGCACCGAGACTCAGCGCGCCGAGGAACGTCGCCGGCGTCGGGTCGCTGCCGGCACCCGGCACTGCGCCGTCGACCTGCGACGTTGCGTAATCGATCGAGTAGATCGGCGGCGCGCCTTCGAGCAGCTGGAGACCTGCGTCATTGGCGGCGGTAGCGCTCACAACCGTGTCATTCGGAATGGTCGCAAAAATATTGCCCGAGTCCGTGGCGAACTGTTCTTCTGTCGTGGCGCTGGCGCCGAGCGTTTGCCCATTGGTGCGTTCCGCGCAAGCGTAAACCACGTTGTTAAGGGTCAGGTCGCCATCGAGCGCTGCTTGCCCGGAACGATTGTCCATGCGCAGGCAAAAATTATCATTGGCAGCTGCCTGGTCGTTGGCGGCAAAGGAACCAATCACGAGCGAATCGTTGAGGTCGACAAAGATGCCTTCACGGAAGCGCAGGCCGGCACCCGGATCGTGCGTGGCCGTGGCAGCGCCGTTCGGCGAGAAAATACAGGTCATGTTGTTGATCGTCACACGCGTGTTAAGTCCGCGCGCAATGAAATCTTCGACGACCGCCGGATCGAGATCGTCAAACGAGCCAATTCCGTCCGATTCGATGCACTGGTTGCCGTCAGTCTCCGACTGGATGATGAGCATGTTGTCGATCGTGCCGAGCCAGCCTTCATCAAGGTCCAGTGAATCGTCACGGACATAGAGGGCGACGTAGTTCTCGACGTCAAACGCGCCACCGAACATTTCAATGCCGTCATCGAAGGTGGAGTAGACCTGCAGATTGCTCACGACCGTATTTCGGCCAACGCCGCCGAAGGTAATGCCGTTCAGCTCGTCACCGTTACCTACTGTGGCGCCGGTATGCTTCACCCGGACGTATTCAAGGCGTCCCGAGCTGTCGTCGTCGTTAGCGCCACCGTAGAACGATGAGTCCAGACCGGCCGCGCCTTCCGCCGCGATATGGCACTCACCGTCGAGGGCAAAGGCAGCGTCGCCCCGCACCCCGGTATAGGCGCATTTGTTGGAGACGCCGAAGCCGTTGATGACCATACCGCCCCACTGCTGCACGTCTTCCGGTCCCACAGTTCCGTTGACATCCGACGTGGACGTGAAGGTAATCGGTGCATCCGGTGTGCCGACCGCAAATAGCTGCGAACCGCGGTTGATAATCATGAAGTCCGCGTTTGTCTGCCACGCGAGTGTCGCGCCGGCTTCGATCGTCAGTACCGGTCCGTCACCGCCTTCGGCAATACCGGCTGCCTGCATTTCGGCGTCGTTATCGAACGCTTCGCCGACGAACAGGCTGCCCTCGAAGATGTGCGCGCCGCCGTCTGGCAGTGCAGGAATTGTAAGGTCGAACTTGAGATTGTTGCCCTGGCCGACGAACGACTGCGAATAGGTGCAATCGGTACCGTCATAAGAACCCTGGATTGTCTGCCCGCCGGAGTTAACGTAGGAGGCGCAGACATCATCGGCATCGCCTCCCCCACCGGTGTTCGTGGTGTTGTTACTGTCGGTTACCGTCGTTGAAGGCTCAATGTTTATATCGCCGCTTTCGCAGCCCACAAGGGCGACGCCGGCGACCACGACAGTGAACAGAAAATTGCGTTTCATCATATATCTCCAGCCAGACAAGTTGGTTTCGGCATGCGCCAGTGGCGTTGTAATTCGTTATCGAAAGGTTGCGCCTGCGCAGAGCAGCTCATCTTTGCCCGCTCCGTCGCCAGGTGTTCCTGAAATCGGGATACGTAATGACGTTTTTCTGTTGAGGCCGGTCCTGGTTTGCCTGGCCGGCCTTCAAATTGACGTCTTGTCATCCCGGGGTGCACAAGGTAGTGGCGGTTTATGCAAGTCATGTGACAGAACTGTTAGGGTTTGATTAACAAGCAGGACGCTGCCGCTCAGGTTTCCAGCGAAAAGCGATAGCCGCTGCCGCGCACGGTCTGCAGGTAGCGGTCATAACCGAATGGCTCGAGCACGCTGCGGAGACGCCGGATATGCACGTCTACAGTTCGCACACCGACTGCTGCATCGCGATCCCATACGTGGATCAGTAACTGGCGGCGGCTGAACACCCGGTCCTGGTTGCTGACCAGGAACAGCAGCAGGCGATATTCGCGTGGCGCCAGCGAAACAAACCTGCCGTCCACGAGCACCCTGTGCCCGATCTTGTCGATCGAAATACCGCCGGCCGTCACTCGATCCATGTCGTGCTGAGTGGGAGGACGGCGCAGGCAGGCGCCTACACGAGCCACCAATTCCCGCATTGAAAAGGGTTTGCCGATGAAATCGTCCGCGCCAAGCTCCAGCGCCGCCACGACATCTTCGGGATTGCCGCGCCCGGAGGTCATCACGACGCGCATCAGCTTCAGATCGTCGTTGCGTTTGACGTCGGACAGCAATTCGAGCCCTGCGAGGTCCGGCAAGGCCCATTCGAGCAGCATGAGATCCGGACGCTTCTGCTGGACCGCGCGGAGCGCGCCTCCGGCGTCCGCAGATTCGCTGACTTCGTGGCCCAGTTCCCTGAGCTCGTGAGCAATCAGACCGCGCGCTGTCACGTCGTCGTCTACAAGCAATATCGAAGCCAAGCTCATGGCGCTCTCTTGTGTTGTCGATGCACAAGAGAACACAGGGCCTTTACAGGCGCATTACGCTTGCATTGCAGATTTGTTACAGAAGCGTCGTGGCGGAGGCCACAGGATGGGTCACTCGGCTGTTGCGATCTCCCGGAAAGCCGGTGTCATGAGTTCTTCAAAGCTGTTATCGGTACTTGACTGTTCGGTTCGCAACTGGAAGTACGCGGCGACACTCTGTTGCGTTGCCATGTGCATGCCCTCCTCCGGACCCAGGACCAGCAACGCAGTCGCCATGGCGTCGGCGTATCCCGCACTCTCGCTGACGACCGAAACGGCGGCGAGATTGTGGGAGACAGGACGTGCCCAGCGCGGATCGATGGTGTGCGAGTAGCGGCTGCCGCCGAACTCAACGTAGTTGCGGTAATCGCCTGATGTGGCCATAGCCTCACCGCTTAACGGGAGTACTCGTTGCACCGTGCTTGCTGAGTCCGACGGCAACTCGATCGCGATTCGCCACTTTTCGCCGTCGTCATTATGGCCACGAGTGCGCAGCTCACCACCAATCTCGACCAGGTAATTGCGGATACGTTCGTCGTCCAGCAACTCTGCCAGGCGATCGACTGCAAACCCCTTCGCATATCCGGATAAATCGATGTAAACATCAGGCCGCGACTTGCGCAGCGCAGGTTGCGAGCAGTCCGCCTGTAAACGCGCGTAACCCACCCGCGCACGCGCTGCATCTATCAATGAATCAGCGGGCGGCTCCAATGGCGCGCTATCCGGCCCGAAGCCCCACAGGTTGACCAGCGGGCCGACTGTGATATCGAAAGCGCCGTCGGTGAGCTTGCTGATGGTGAGCGACTCCTCGACTGCCGCACACACCATCGGTGACACCGCGAACCACTCTGTGGAAAGACTGGTATTGAAACGCGAGACTTCAGATTCCAGCAGGTAGGTCGACATGGACTGCTCGATCGAATCCACGACATGGTCGATGCGTTCCTGCAGGTCGGCTTCAGGCCGTTGCCCGGTCGGCAACACCAGCACAACGTCGAATGTTGTGCCCATGGTAGAGCCAGTCAGCTCGTAAGCAACGGTATCCGCGCCGCGATTGCAGGCGCCGAGCAGCGCTACGCAGCAAAGCTCGCATATAAGCAATGATCGCATTGCGCTGTCCCGGAATTTTTCGCCCGAAATTTCGCCCGTAATTACGGGCTCCTGCAGGAGTTCGAATAGTACCAGCAGGGGCCCGTAGCAAGGGGGCGTTTCGATCGCCACCCGGAGCCCATATCACGGGTAATGTCAGATGGACCGCCGCTTCACCTGCCTGTCATCCGCCTCGCCAAACGTCGCCCGATCAATAAGGGCCGTCTGGGACGAAAGATCACTCTCTTCGTCCGGTACGCGTTGCACATAGCTGCCATCAGGCTTCATATCCCAGGCACTGCAGCAATCGCCTAGTTGCAGGTCCAGAACAGTACGCAATTCTGCCTTGAGGGCCGGGTCTTCGATCGGTGCGATCGCCTCGACACGGCCGGTCAGGTTGCGCGTCATACAATCCGCTGATCCGATGTAGTACTCGTTGTCACCGGCATTTCGGAAATAGTAGATGCGGCTGTGCTCGAGAAATCGACCTACAATGCTGATGACGCTGATATTCTCCGATAGGCCGGGAATTCCCGGCCGCAAGCGGCAGGTATCACGCACGATCAGGTCGACTCGTACGCCGGCTTGCGAGGCTTTATACAGTGCCTTGACAATGTCCTTGTCTTCCAGCGCATTCGTCTTCAGCAGGATCAGGCCGGGCGTGCCCTGACCATGCAGGTGCACTTCGCGTTCTATTTTTGCGATAAGTGCGCTCTTCATAGCGAGCGGCGCTGTCAGCAGCTTGCGGTAATCGCGATCCCGCAGTGAGCCGGTCGTCAATGAATTGAACAGCTCCGTAGCGTCTGCTCCGAGGTCGTCATCGCAACTGAGCAGGCAAACGTCGCAGTACTGACTCGCTGTACCAGAATGGTAATTGCCGGTGCCCACGTGGACATAGCGACGCAGGCCATCGCGCTCCTTGCGCAGTATGAGGATCATTTTGGCGTGAGTCTTGTAACCGACGACACCGTAGGAAAGGTGAATGCCTGCCTCTTCCAGGTGATCAGCCCACTGAATATTCGCAGCTTCGTCAAATCGCGCATTCAGTTCGAGTACGACGGCGACCTGCTTCCCCCTCGTCGCGGCTTCCACCAGCAAAGGGATGACCTGGGAATCGGCAGACGTCCGGTACAATGTCATCTTGATCGCTAGCACGTCAGGGTCGTCCGCCGCTTCCCTCAGAAGTCGCGTAATAGACCCGGTAAAAGACTGGTACGGGTGCTGCAACAGCATCGGGCCCCTACGAACTTCCTCGAACACTGATCGCGCATCGCGAAGCCGTCGATGATCCGCGGGTGTATGCGCCGGATATCGCAGGGCAGCAATCGGCAGTCGCGCGATCTCGGCGAGATCGCGCCGACCAAAAATTTCGTCAACCTCGGCAATATCGCTGCTCTCGGTCAGCCCGAGATTCTTGGCCAGATAGTCGCGCAGTTGCTGCGGCATGTCCCGGACGACTTCAAGCCGCACTACCGGTGCGAACTTGCGCTCGCGCAACTCTGTGCGAATCAACTCCAGCAAGTCGTTTGCCTGCTCCTCGTCACGTTCCGTTATTGCGTTTCGCGTAACTCGGAAAAGGTAGACCTTGCTGATTTCGATACCTGGCAACAGCAGGTCCAGATTGGCGGTGATAACCTGTTCGAGCGGGACAAACATCGGCTCTGCGCCAATACGGATAAATCGCGGGATATTGCCGCTGACCGGGGACTTTATCCGCACGAGCGACTCCCCTTCGTCGATTCCCTTTACGATCGCAAGCACGTTGACCGAGAGGTTCGACACGAATGGAAAGGGATGCGCGGGATCAATCGCCAGTGGTGTTACCAGCGGGAAGATGTTCCTGGAGTAGTGTTGCCGTAGCCACTTTCTGTGATGCGGCTCTACGTTGTCGTATGACTGCAAGAAAATGCCCTTGTCGGCGAGCTCCTGCAACAACTCGCGAAGCAAAAGTGTCTGGTCAGCCAGCAGTTCCTGCACTACCAGTATCGCTTCGTCGATCTGCTGCCGGGGCGTGCGACCGTCAACTGTCACTGCGTTAACGCCCGCTCCAATCTGCTGTTTCAGGCCACCGATTCGCTTCATGAAAAACTCGTCGAGATTCGAGCCGACGATCGACAGGAAATTGACACGCTCGAGCAACGGCGTACGCGGGTCCGCACCCTCGTTCAACACCCGCCGGTTGAATTCGAGCCAGGTCAGCTCACGATTGAGATACCAGCGGGGATCGTCTAAATCGACATCGCACGTTTGTTGCGGAGACTGGGTGACGACAGGACTGTTCATTGATCCATACAAAGCCGTTTTCCGGGGGTTTTAACGCCGGCAGGCGCTCGGACAAATGCCGGCCATTTGGCACGAGCCTAGCATGATTGGCGAAGGTCTTTGGAGCAGCACGATTTTGCCGTGGCGAGCTGGCAGAAATCACGGTGCAGCCAGTTACTTAGGAGCCGGATGGTGGGAGACGTAACCTTTTCGTAACACCAGGCCCGCTGTGCTGCGCATTCGCTCGTGATTAGGGCTACCGGTGGCGATTGAAGCGTGTTGGAGCGCGCCTTATATTTGGCTGGCGAGATCAGACCGTTTGGTCTAGTTTACCCGGCGTCGCTCCAGGAAGCCTGCTGTGCAAAACGAACCTCAACATATAAAAACACTCGGGCAACGCGACATCGTCCTGTTCACGGTTTCCGCCATCCTGCTGCTCGACACGCTGGCGGCCGGTGCCACGGTCGGCCCTTCGAGTATTTTCTGGTGGCTGACCCTCGGCGTCATTTTCTTCGTACCCTACGCCATGATCTGTTCGGAAATGGGCACGACCTACCCGGAACAGGGCGGATTGTATGCCTGGATTCGCGATGCTTTCGGCCGGCGTTGGGCATCGCGCGCCACGTGGGCTTACTGGGTGAATACCGCGGTGTGGATGCCGGCGATCTTCATTCTGTTCGCGGGCATTTTCCGGCAGATGTTCATGCCGGAGCTGTCGCTCGGCGCGCAAATCGCCGTCGGCATCGTGCTTACCTGGCTCGCTGTCGCCATCAACGTGATTACGCTGGATGTCGGCAAGTGGATTCCGAATCTCGGCGCCGTGCTCAAGGTAATCATAATCACCGCCGTTGTCATCGGCGCTATTTTCCATACCCGGCAACACGGCATGGCCAACACGCTGACACTGCAATCAATTTTGCCGAGCGAAGCGTCGAGCCTTCAATACATCTCGGTCATTATCTACGGCATGCTGGGTTTCGAGCTGGTCAGTTCGGGCGCCGATGAGATGAAAGACCCGAAGCGCGATGTGCCGCGATCGATCTTCATTTCCGGATTCATCATCATTACGATGTATACGCTGGCAACGGTCGCCATTCTCGCCGCAATTCCGGCAAGCGAAATCAATCTCGTCGAAGGCCTGGTGGATACGCTGTACCTGTTCTTCGGCGCCACGGAAGCCGGTCGTGCATTGGCTCTCGTTCTCGGCATAGGCGCGCTGTTCACGTTTTTCGCCAACGGTGTGACCTGGGCACTGGGCTGCAACCGTGCCATGGCGGAAGCCGCAGCCGGAGGTGATTTCCCCTCCCTGTTGGCGCGCCAGCACCCGGAGCTGGGCACTCCGACTGGCGCTGCGGTGGCGATTGGCCTGCTCAGCACGGTCACGCTGTTGCTTTACGGAGTGCTGGCCGGCACGAACGAAGACCTGTTCTGGTCGCTTTTCGCCTTCAGCGCCGTAATATTCCTGCTGCCGTATATCGTGCTGGTGTGCGCCTTCGTGCGCATGCGTCGAATCGACCCTTCGCGTCATCGGCCTTTTCGCTTGCCCGGCGGCAATCGAGTTGCTACGTTCCTTGCTGCCGTTTGCACGCTGGTGCTCGGCATCTCGATCGTATTGTTTGTCTTCACACCGGGCGACGGCATCCAGTGGCCGGTGTTGATTGGCGCGGTGACCGTGCTCGCGATCGGCGAGGTCATCATCCGGTTGACTGAATCCGCCCGGGAAGCACCACAGACTGTGGCACGGTCGTCCCCCTGATTCCGGAGTATCCACAATCAATATTGTATTAAATTTCAATACGTTACGTTGATCCGACCCGGTCTGTAATTACGATATTTCATTCTATTTCAATTGGTTACGTTGGTCCGACCCGGCCTTTAGTCGTTCGGAGAGCGACAACACGTAGGCGCGAATCGCTTCCGATTGTTCGATGCTGAGGTCCTGCTTTGGCATTCCCGCCTGTTGGCGGGACCCGCCAACGACAACAGCGTGCCAGCTCGCATGTGCATCGGCATTTGCATATCGCAGGTCGGGCACCGATCCGCCGTATCGACCCACGGCTTCCTTGCCATGACAACCGGCGCAATGACTCCCGTATAACTCGCGCCCCGACTCGATCTCGTCCACGGTTGCATCGAGCTCCGGCTGTTCCGGCAATTCCCTGGCCGTGAATTCCGGCATCGGTACATTTCCGTCGCCATCGAGACGAAACGCGATCAGGCGAGTCGGGCCTTGCGCCTGGTCGACGGCATGCAATGCCGGGTAGGCATACTGCAACCCGCCACCGGCGCCGGCCGGCAGGAGAATATACTGGACGTCGTCCTGCAAGTAAGTCGCCGGTGCGGCGCCAATCGTCGAACCGGTCGACATCGCCCAGAGCTCTTTTCCGGAACTCGCCTGGTAGGCCGAGAATTTACCGAAAGCATCGCCCTGGAAAACCAGGTTGCCGGCGGTCGCCAGGACACCGCCATTGAATGGCAACTCGTGAGCTACGGTCCAGCGCGCCTGTTGTGACACGGGATCGTAGGCGACGAGTTTGCCCGGATCGAACGGCTTGCCGTCCACCTCCGTCACCATCACGAGTGTGTCGCTGAACTCACCGTCGCTTTCGTAGGTCACTTCGCTCGGGATATCGATTACCGGTATGTAGAGAAGGCCGGTTTGCGGACTGAATGCCATGGGATTCCAGCTGTGTGCACCCCACATGTTCGGCCACACCTGAACCTTCGAGCCTGCTTCCCGGCGCCAGTATTCTGCCTGGGGATTCATGACGGGGCGCCCGGTTTCCAGGTTGACTCCTGACGCCCACGTGACCCTCGCGTACTTGTCGGCGGCGAGTAGCTCGCCTGTTTTGCGATCGAGCACGTACTGGAAGCCGTTCTTCGGCGCGATCAACAGCGTTTCCCGTGTCTGGCCGTCGAACACCAGATCGGCGAGGGCGATATTCATGGTGGCGTTGTATTCCCAGCTGTCCTGCGGGACTGTCTGGTAATGCCACACATACTCGCCCGTGTCCGCGTCGATCGCGAGTATCGACGAAGTAAACAGCGCGTCTCCGCCTGCCGGATTGCGAATTTCGTGAACGTACGGGAGGGCGCCGGCGGTACCGAAATACAACAGTCCCGTATCCGGATCGTAGGTCATTTCGTTCCAGTTACTGCCGCCGCCGCCATACGTTTCGAGGGCATCACCCGACCAGGTTTCTGCGGCCATTTTCATGGCGGGCGACGTGTTCTCAGCGGCGTCGGCGCTCGGCACTGTGTAGAAACGCCACATTAAGTCGCCGGACCTGGAATCGTAGGCGCTTACATAGCCGCGGTTCTTCTCACCCGATTCAGAACCGGCATTGCCCACGAAAACCTTGCCACCGCCGTAGTACGGCGAGTCTGATATCGCATAACCGAGACGGGTGTCGCAGGTCGTGCGACTCCAGGATTCCTTTCCCCTGTCGGCATCGAGAGCAATCAAGCGGCAATCGGCGGTAGCAACGAACACCTTGCCGTCTCCTGCAGCAACGCCACGATTGGCGCGCGCGACCCACGAGAGGGTACTGTCGCCGGCCAGCGCGCTTCTTACGTCGGGGTCATAACTCCATAGAATTCGCCCGGTTTCTGCATCGAGTGCAAATACCTGCGAATAAGCGACGCCCACGTAGATGACACCGTCAACGACAATGGGCGTGCCGGCGATGCCATCGGCAACCGGCATGGCAGTTATCCATGCAACACCTAACCTGTCGACATTGCCCTCGTTTATGCTGTCGAGCGCGCTGTAATGCTGGGCCCGCGCATTGCCACTCTTCCGCAGCCAGTTCCTGCCGTGCGATTCCTCCGCAAGCATCCGTTCGTCGGTGACATCACCGCCCCCGATCGCGATTGGGGAACAGAGTGTCACGCACAACAAGACTGCAAACGTTCGGGATCCTGACCTTGTCATGGTTTATCTCAACTGTCTGGTTGCTGCGTTTGCTTCGCGTTTGACTATGCGCCAATGGCCGGTCGACGGTCAGCCGATCAACGTTCGTAGACCACCTTGCCGGCTACGATGGTTATCAGGATACGGCCGTTGAGAAGATCCCCGGGGCTTTCATCCGCGAGCATGAACGGGTCGATGTCCATGACCGTAATATCGGCCCAGCGGCCGGACGCCAGCACCCCGGTCTCGTCTTCGCGGAAACTCGCGTACGCGGACCAGTTCGTGTACGCACGAATCGTCTCGTCCACGTTCACAGCCTGTTCGGCATACCAGCCGCCCTCGGGCTCATAAGATTTGTCCTGGCGTGCGATTGCCGAGTGCATACCGTAGAAAATATCGTGGTCAGACCCCGGATTGTCGGAATTAAAGGTGAGCGGCGCACCGGTCTCGCGCAGCGAGCGCCATGCGTAAGCACCGGCAATGCGCTCGGGCCCAAGGCGCGCTTCCGCCCAGGTCTTGTCTTCCATCGCGTGCGGCGGTTCCATGGACGCAATGACACCGAGTTCTGCGAAGCGCGGTATGTCGTCCGGGTGCAGCACTTGCGCATGCTCGATGCGGTGCCGGTTCTGCGCCGTTTCGGGATGCGCGTCGAAGATACGTTGCAGGATATCCAGCGCTTCACGATTGCCGGCGTCGCCAATGGCATGAATTGCCAGCTGGAAACCGCGCTGCATGGCTTCCTCCGTCAGCGTTTCGTTAAAACCGTAGTTGTCGCCGCTGACGCCGCGATGTCCGGGCTGGTCGGCATAGTCGTAAAGAAGTCGCGCCCCGCGCGAACCCAGGGCGCCGTCGTAGTAGGCCTTTACCGAACGCGTCACCAGCATGCTGTCCGCATCCGTATCAGGGCCCCTGGCCAGCCATTCCCGTATAAGGGCCTCATCGCGCAACGACAGCATCGCATAGACGCGAATCGGCAATTGCCCGGAGGCCTCAAGCTCTTCGAGTATGCTCATTTCGCGCGCATCGAGTCCGGCTTCGTGCACGGTAACGTAGCCGTCTTCCGCCATCTGGCGGAGCCCCGCAATCACCTGCTTGGTTACCGTCTCCCGCGGCGGTGGCGGCACGGCGTCACTGATCAGCGGCACGGCCCGATTCAGGAACAGCCCGTTCGGATCGCCATCGGCCGTACGCCGGATTTCACCGCCTACGGGCGCTTCGGTTTCGGCCGTAACGCCGGCCTGATCCAGGGCCATCTGGTTTGCCCAGCCGGCAAAGCTGTGCAGGCTGGCGAGGAACACCGGGTGATCGGGTACCGCTTCCGACAGCAGCACCTTGTCCGGATAGCGATTGGCCCAGGCTCCCTCATCCCAGCCACGGCCGACGATCCACTCGCCTTTCGGCACGCTCCTGGCGCGTTCCACGACACGTGCAACCGCTTCTTCTTCCGTATCGACATCCACCAGGTCCACGCGATCGAGTGCGGCGCCCAACCCGAATACGTGGGTATGCGAATCGACCAGCCCTGGAATGACCGTCGCGCCGGCCAGGTCCACGACTCGCGTGGATTCACCACGGTGCACGAACGCGTCGGCAGTAGTGCCGACGAAGACGATACGATCTCCCGTGATCGCCACGGCCTCTGCATCGGGATGCCAGTTACGGCCATCGTTCGGCGCGTCTTCATGCAGGCTTCCGTCGCCCGACGGATCGGCCCAGTTGAGGGTGTAAACGCGCGCGTTGACCAGCAGCAAGTCAGCACCACCATCGGCCGATTTCTCACCGGAACAGGCCGCGAGAACGGCAATAGTGAGAAAGACGAGCGCAACTCGTGTAGTTTTCATGGCATGACCCCGGGCAAAGCTGGAAACCTTCCGGCAGCAGTTTTTGCAACGTAATAATGAAGTGTCATGAAGACTAATGCACGCAGCGGGCGCAAAATAGCACTGCGCGCCTGCTCGTATGGACTTGCTGCCGCGCTGTGTACGTTGACGTTGGCGCTTGCCTGGCTGCGCTGGGATGCCGGCCGCCCCAGGGAGGAGTGGTTCGACGAGCGACAAGGGACTTTGGTCGCTGCTACGCCCGAATTCGATGCATCGAGAAACGACGTTGTTGCCAAGTCGCTGGAATTGGGTTCGGACTCCGGCCTCCGCACCAGCATGCGCGTTGTGCGACCCGCGAATCCGCCCTCGCAATTGCCGGTGCTGTTGATCCTCGGCGGCCATCGTACCGGCAGCGACGCCGTGGACTTGCTCGGCAGCTCGACGGGTCGTGCGATCGTCGCACTGGATTATCCCTACGACGGACCCGAACGCGTTCGGGGATTTCTCCGGACATTGTCGATTCTTCCGGCAATTCGTCAGGCGTTTCTGGATACGCCGCCGTCCATTGCTCTTGCGCTCGATTGGCTCGTGCTGCAGCCGTGGGTCGACCGGGAGCGGATCTTCCTGGTGGGCGCCAGCCTCGGTGTGCCGTTTGCAGCGACCGCGGCGGCTCGTGACGAACGCATTTCCGGCCTCATGCTGGTACACGGCGCTGCGGATAATCGCTTGTGGCTCGAAGCGAATATTGCACGGCGCAT
>JBGTHC010000145.1:0-2123 GCA_041746375.1 Woeseiaceae bacterium | reverse complement strand
ATCTCGTCGATCTTCGCGACAGCCGCGATATCGCCAGGAAAAGCCTGCGGCACTTCGACCGTTTTCGAGCCCTGCAGCATCAACAGGTGTCCTACCTTGAACGGCTTGCGGCCGCTGCCGATATAGAGCTGCGTGTCCTTGGTGATCGTTCCCTGATGCACGCGAAAAACTCCGAGCTTGCCCACGTAAGGATCGACCACGACCTTGAAGACGTGCGCGAGCACGTGTTTTTTCGCGTCGGGTTCCGAGCGGAACTCGTTGGCTCCTTTGCCGTCGACTAACTCGCCTTTGAAGAACAGTGGCGGGTTGCCCTCGGTCGGATTCGGCAGCAACAGATCGAAGATCTTCAGCAACTCGTCGACGCCGGCGCCGTTTTTCGCCGAGACGAAGCACACCGGGATCAAGTGCCCTTCGCGCAGCGCTTTCTCGAACGGCTCGTGCAGCTCGGTCGCTTCGATTTCCTGGCCCTGTTCCAGATAGCGCGCCATTAATTCTTCATCGACCTCGATCACCTGGTCGATCAGCGCCTGGTGCGCCTCGGCAACCGATGAAAAATCGGCATCGCCGGACGGATTGAAAAAGCAATCGACCACCTTGGTCGCGTTGGCGGCGGGCAGGTTGATCGGTAGCACTTCCTTGCCGAACGTGTTGCGCAGATCGTCCAGTACCTGCGGCAGGTCGACATTCTCGGCGTCGATCCGGTTGACGATGATCAGGCGGCACAGCTTGCGTTTTGCGGCCCACTCCATCATGCGCGAGGTGATCATCTCGATGCCGGTTGCCGCATTGACGACAATCGCAGCAGTTTCCACTGCGTCGAGCGCGCCGATCGCCTGGCCGATGAAGTCGGGGAAGCCCGGCGTGTCGAGCAGGTGCACGCGCACGTTGGGTAGATCAAGATGCAATGCTGACGTCCGCAGGGAATGCTGGAAACTTTTTTCGAGTGGATCGAAGTCGCTGACCGTCGTACCCCTTTCGATGCTGCCGACTGCCTGAATCGCGCCGGCCTTGGCGAGCAACGCTTCCGCAAGCGTCGTCTTGCCGGCACCGCCGTGGCCGAGTAGGGCCACGGTCCTGATGTTCTCCGTTGTGTACGTCATCTGCTCCTCTGCAAGGTCTCTGGAGGCTATTTGGATATGCTACCCGTGGACGAGGACGAGGACACGGTTGAAGAGGAAAACGAGATGACCACGAACCGGGAAAAACTAAAACAAGTAACCGGCTGGATCGAGCCGTATCGAGTGACCGACGGCTCGAAGTTTCGCCTGAAGAAAGTCGATCCGGCAGACACGCGCGGGCTGAAGGCCGACAAGCAAGAGGCGGCGGACCGGTTGTCGACCGGCGTGCAATGGCTGGCCGCCGAGCAGGACAAGCTGTTCGCGCAGGACCGGCGCTCGCTGCTGCTGATTTTTCAGGCAATGGACGCGGCCGGCAAGGACAGCACGATCAAGCACGTGATGACCGGCGTGAATCCGCAGGGCGTGCAGGTCGTTGCATTCAAGCAGCCGTCATCGGAAGAGCTCGATCACGACTGGATGTGGCGCTGTTACCGGCACCTTCCCGAGCGCGGCCGCATTGGCATTTTCAATCGTTCGTACTACGAAGAAGTGCTGGTTGTACGAGTGCACCAGGAAATCCTGCGTGCGCAAAAGCTGCCGCCGGAGTGCGTCGGCAAGAACATCTTTGACCAACGCCTGCGCGACATCGCGGCGGTCGAGGACTATCTGGTGCGCAACGGCACGTCGGTGCTGAAATTTTTTCTGCACATCTCTCGCAAGGAGCAGAAGAAGCGCTTCCTGGAGAGGCTCGACGAGCCTTCGAAGAACTGGAAGTTTGCGGCGGCCGACGTCAAGGAGCGTTCGCACTGGAATGAATACATGGCCGCCTACGAGACTGCTATTCGCGCGACCGCGACGCCGCGGACGCCTTGGTTCGTCGTCCCGGCGGACAGCAAGTGGTTCACGCGCCTGGTCGTGGTCGGCGCGATCGTCGAGGCGCTCGAAAAAATGAAGCTGAAATATCCGCTGATCGACGCGACGAAACGCGAGGACCTCGATCGTTCCCGTGCGCTGCTGCTGGACGAAAAAAAGTAGACACCGATTAGATCCCGCCGATACAGACGT
>JBGTHC010000144.1:0-3468 GCA_041746375.1 Woeseiaceae bacterium | reverse complement strand
AGCGACTGCACCTTGCGCAGGTCGCCGGCCGCAGCCTTTCTGGCCTCTTCCAGATCATAATCAGCCTGGAGCCCCATCCAGAACTGCTCGGAGGTCCCGAAGGCCCGCGCAAGACGCAACGCCGTATCTGCCGAGACAGAACGCTTCTCCAAAACGATCTCGTTGATGCGCCGCGGGGATACGCCGATCGCACGTGCCAAAGCGTTCTGGCTGATTTCCATCGGCTTCAAAAATTCTTCCAGCAGCACTTCGCCGGGGTGAATATTCGGTAGTGTCTTTTTCATGACGGCCTCCTGCTAATGATAGTCTGCGATCTCGACACGATCGGCACTTCCGTTAACCCAGACGAAGCACACTCGCCACTGATCATTGATCCGAATGCTGTGTTGGCCCTTACGGTTGCCCTTGAGAGATTCCAGACGGTCGGCGGGCGGGATCCGTAAGTCAGACAGGATTCGGGCATTATTGAGCATGCGCAGCTTGCGTCTGGCAACTGTCTGGACATCGCGTGGTATGCGGCGCGATACCTGACCTTTCCATATCTTTTCGGCTTCCCTGTCGTCGAATCCCTTGATCACCGGTAAAGTATAACGTCACGCGCTATATAACGTCAACCGTTATAGCAGAGGTTTCGGTGTTTTCTCGATATCGCTCGTATGACTATCGCCAGTGCCAGACGATGCCGACCCTGGCAGTGCGCGGCTCGAGGGGGTGAAAATGCAGGTCTTCGACTCCGCCCGGAACCTCGCCAGGGAGGCGCGAAGCATAAAAATAGGAGATATCGTTGTCGTCTGAATCCAGCAAATTGAACACGTCGAGACGCAGCTCGAGCTGGTCGCGCCGGTAAGTCAACCCAGTGTTGAGCAGCAGCGAGGCAGCTGCGCGCATTGAGTTGTCTTCAACCAGCGCTGCCTCGCCCAGATAACGGAGCCGGGCACTTGCGGCAAACCCGTTCACCCAGGCGGCATTGAGGCCCAGCGTAAACGTCGATTCGACAGCGCCGGGAATTTCCCGACCTCCACCCTGGTCACGCAGGAATTCCGCATCGGTAACGGTATACGCGGCGTTCACAGCCAGCCACTCGCTTGCCTGCCAGAACGCGGCCGCCTCGAAGCCGCGGCGCCGGGTCGCATCGTTCGGTTCCGTGGCGCCCGCGTCGCCAACGAAGACGAGCTCGGAATCGAGATCCAGTCGAAACAGCGCGAGGCTCACGTTGAAGTCGCGTCCGCGCTCGATCCGCAGGCCGATCTCCGCGCCGTCTGAATTCACGATCACCGGCACCGCATCGGCGGCGTCACCGCTGACCGGATCCACCGTGATGGTGGCGCCACGAACATCGTTGGAGTGAAAGCCGCGGCCCCAGTTGAGATAGCCTTCGAGGCCGTCCTGCAGCCGGTAGGCGATGCTCAATTTCGGACTGAACACGCGGTCGTCGCCTGCACCGCTGTTGCGCGCTTCATCGGCTGTCACGCGCCAGTCGAAATGATCGGCGCGCAGTCCCGCGATAACCCGCAGCCGCTCGGCGGGGCGTATTTCCGCTTCGCCCCACACGCCCAGCGACCACTCATCGACGGCATCCTGCCTGACGGTGCCGATGCGCTCGCGCCCGGCGCTGCGGTAGAGGCCAACCTCACCAATATCGTCGAAGCGGAAGCTGCCGCCGCCGCTCAGCGTCAAAGGGCGTCCTGCCAGGGATTTTTCGAAAGCACCGTCGAGATTCAGGCCGTAGATCTGCCGACGGTCGCGTTGCTCGAACTCGTCACCGTCAACCGGGTTGTCCAGGAAGTAAGTGAAGTTCGAGAACAGGGACATCTCGTAGTCGAGCATGTACCCGGACAGGCGCCAGCGATCGAAGTTGAGCGCACCGGTCAGCGCATAACGTTTGCTGTTTCCACCGAGGTCGGGATCGATGAAGCCAAGGGCATCTATCTGCCCCGACTCCACGGCGCGGCGTGGAACCTGGTCGGTGGAGTTCCATTCGCCCTCGTAGCCTTGCACGGCGATCTTCGCGCGAGCCGCGCCGAGACCAAACGCGTAACTGGCGAACACTTTGCTCTGCGACAGCGCCTCATCGAGGACCCACGGACCCGCGTAGCGACTGCCGTCCAGTGCGGCCGTCAATACGCCGTTGCCGATCTCCACGCTGCCCGCGGCAACACCTCGAAAATACTCATTGCCGCCCAGCGAGCCGCCAAGCGTTGTCTCGTTAAGCCGTTCACGGAAGGCAAACTCCGTACTTCCTGCTGACGAGAAGTCGCCGACGCTGGCGGCATAAGGGCCTTTGCGGAACACGGTCGTCTCCACCAGTTCCGGAATGAGAAAATTCAGGTCAAGATAACCCTGCCCGTGACCGTGGGTACGCATGTTAAGCGGCACGCCTTCGGCCGAGGCTGAAAAATCCGTACCGTGATCGAGATTGAAGCCGCGCAGAAAGTACTGGTTGGCCTTGCCGCTGCCGGAGTGCTGCGTGGCCACCATCCCTGGCACCGACTCCACCAGTTCGCCGACGCGCAACAGCGGCGGCAGTTCCAGATCGTCATAGCCAACGAGGCCTTCGGAGGCGGAGTGCGCAATGCCGATGCGTTCTTCAGCACGCCCGTAAACCACCAGTTCTTCAACGGTCTCAGTGTGTCCTTCGTGGGCGGCGGCAGGCGTGCCAGCGAGCACACACAAAGGTATTGCGACGAAGATCGCTGGTATTCGGTGGATCATGGCTGGTTCCTGTAAGCGGGATTAATTGCTGCTACTGGCGAGTCGATCTTGCTGGTGCGAGCTCACGAGGCGCGCGCCGGGCAACTCGAGTTCACGTGTGTCCGTCGTCAGTACGTAGGTTTCAGCGCCTGCATCGCCGGCGACGCTGAGCAGAGCCTTGTGCGTGGGATCGTCGTCGAAGAATAGCTGATAGCTGAGGAAGAAACTGCCGGCCTCGGCTGCCTCCGGACAGTGCACCTGCAGCGCGACGCTCAGCGCGGGTGCCTCTGCGTGGGTCGTGAGCGAAAACGCATCCTGCTTCGCACTCAGCCTGCAGGCATTCCCGCCGGCCCGCAGCGAAACATTAGCGGTGATGAGGTCAAGAACGGCGGGTTCCGAAGCGGAAACCTCGCCCCAGGTCAGCTGCCCGTCGCCATTGCTGTCCAGATCGATCAGGTGCAGCAAGTCCGGCAGAGTCATGTACAGCGTCAGTGCCTGCGGCACCCGCTCGACCAGGTCCAGTGTCAGGCGACTGCTGCTCTGGCTGTGTGCCTGGGCCGGTGACAATCCGTTGCAACAAAGCAGCAATCCAGCCGCAAAAAAAGCAGTTAATCGCAGCACGTCATACTTCTCCCGTTTGAAAACGTTGACGCCAGTCGTGAACGGCACCGGCAGCCTCGGGGCGACCGGCGGCCCGGGCCGCTTCGATGAAAAGTGCCGCGTCCTCCCCCCCTTTCTGCAGCGCCCAGTTCCGTTCTGCGAGGTCGAGCGCGGCGA
>JBGTHC010000143.1:0-11692 GCA_041746375.1 Woeseiaceae bacterium | reverse complement strand
GCGACCAGGCCGTCGTAGAGTCCTAACTCGGTCGCTTTCACGTTCGGTACCGTCCGGCCGCCCTCGCCCACCTGCACCATGGCGTTCGGTTCCTCGACGCCTGCCGTCATGATTCCGCGCGGGCGATGATATTTGAAACTGCGTGCGACGAGATGCACACCGTTGGCGAGAAGTGCAGAGGCTAACGTGTCACCGGGATATCCTTCGTAGCGACGACCGTTGAACGTGAACGAGAGCGTTCGTGATCGGTCGATGTCGCCACCGGTTTGCAAGCGATGAGCCTGACTCACGATCCCGCCTCGTGCATTGGACGAGCAATGCGGAGCTCGCCCCTCATCACGAGCCGTTTCAGGTTGCTGGCGGTGCCCAATCGATGTAGCCGGCTCATGGTGGCGTCTCGCCCATGCGGTAAACGGCGAGAATCTCGTGCGTCACGGTATGCCGTCTCATATTGAACCAGCGACGGCAGCCGGCCGCGTGCATCCAGCGTTCGGCAAACTCGCCTTTCGGGTTGTCACGCATGAACAAAAAGTCTGCCCACTCTGCGTCGGTCAGCGCATTCGGATCTTCCGGACGCGCGACGTGTGCCTGGCCGCCGTAGTGGAACTCCGTTTCGTCACGGACGCCGCACCAGGGACAGGGAATGCGCAGCATCAGTGAGCCACCGCGGCGGCGCCATGTTCGTCGATCAGCGCGCCGCTTGTGAAGCGTTCGAGTGCGAACGGCGCATTGATCGGATGCGGCTCGTCATTCGCGATCGTGTGCGCGAATACCCAGCCCGATCCCGGCGTGGCCTTGAACCCACCCGTGCCCCAACCGCCGTTCAGGTAGAGATTCTTGACCGGCGTCTTGCCGATGATGGGCGACGCGTCCGGGCACACATCGACAATGCCGCCCCAGTTCCGCAGCATGCGCAGTCGGCCGAAGATCGGGAACAGCTCGGCCACCGCGGCCATCTGGCCTTCGACGACGTGGAAACTGCCGCGCTGCGCGTAGGAGTTGTAGCTGTCGATGCCGGCGCCGATCACCAGCTCGCCCTTGTCGGACTGGCTGACATAGACATGTATGGCGCCCGACATCACGACCGTATCGAGTACCGGCTTGATCGCTTCGGAAACCAGCGCCTGCAGCGGATGGCTCTGGATCGGCAAGCGGAAGCCCGCCATCTCGGCGAGCACCGAACTGTGCCCGGCCGTAACGATGCCGACTTTCATCGCGCCGATGAAGCCCTTCGTCGTCTCGACGCCAGTGATGCGGCCGTTCTCGCGCCGGATGCCGGTGACCTCGCAGTTCTGGACGATGTCGACGCCGCGCGCATCGGCCGCGCGCGCGAATCCCCAGGCAACCGCGTCATGGCGTGCCGTACCGCCACGCGGCTGGAACGTGCCGCCCAGCACGGGATAGCGCAAGGATAAGGAAGTATTGAGGATCGGGCAGACCCGCGCGACGCCGGCAACGTCCAGCCACTCGGAATCGACACCGTTCAAGCGGTTCGCTTCGGCGCGGCGCCGTCCGGCACGCACATCGCCGAGGTTGTGCGCAAGATTCAGTACGCCGCGCTGGCTGAACATGACGTTGTAGTTGATCTCGGTCGACAGCGATTCCCAGAGTTTCAGCGCGTGTTCGTACAGCGCTGCACTTTCGTCCCACAGGTAATTGGAACGGACGATGGTGGTATTGCGACCTGTATTGCCGCCACCGAGCCAGCCTTTCTCCAGCACGGCGACATTGGTGATGCCGTGGTTCTTCGCGAGATAGTAGGCGGTGGCGAGGCCGTGCCCGCCACCGCCGATAATGACGACGTCATAGGACGATTGCGGCGATGGACTGCGCCACTGGCGCGTCCAGTCAGCGTGACCGGTTAGCGCGTTGCGCGCGAGGGACCATGCGGAGAATTTTTTCAATTGAGGCGCCTGAAAGGTACGCTGTAGGAGCCCGCCTTGCGGGCGATGTATGGCGTACCGCATTCGCCCGCAAGGCGGGCTCCAACAGGGATTCTGTGGGAAGGGGTGCCTGGCGCATAGAACAGGCCCGACAGGCGCACCGGTACAATTGCGACATGCCGGCCATCATTGACACCCGGCAACAGCATACGCAGACTCGCCCCGACATTGCTGTGCCGGAGAAATAACCATGAGCAGCGGCCCGACGAACGGGATCGCAGCATCGAACGCAGAGCCGCCGCGCCTTCGCGTTGGCTTCGTCACCCTGCGCAACTTCACGCTGCTGCCGTTTGCCGGGTTCCTCGACGTGTTGCGGCTGGCGACCGACGATGGCGATCGCAGCCGGCAACGGGCCTGCCGCTGGTCGGTGATGAGTGCGGACGGCAGCGAAATGCGTGCAAGCTGTGGCACTCGTGTTGCGGCCGATTCCGCGTTCGTCGATCCGCGCGCCTTCGATTACCTCGTCATTGTCGGCGGATTGCTGCACGACGGGCCTCAAGCAGATGCGGCTACCGACTCCTATCTATTACGTGCTGCTGAAGCAGGCGTTCCCCTCGTTGGACTCTGCACCGCCGTGTTCTCGCTGATACGGCTCGGTCTCATGTCCGGACGCCAGTGCTGTGTCTCCTGGTATCACTTCTGGGACCTGAAAAAAGCGTTTCCCGATGTCGTGCCGGTGGCAGATCGCCTGTTCGTCGCGGACGGACCGCGCATAACCTGCGCCGGCGGCACGGGCGCCGTCGACCTGGCCGCCTGGATCGTCGAACAGCATCTCGGCAAAGCCGTCGCAGACAAAGCGTTGCACATCCTTCTGGCCGACAGTGCGCGTTCGGCGAACGCGCCGCAACCGCACGTCGTCATCGAACATCAGGCGCGCGACCCGCGGCTCGAGACTGCAATCAACCTCATCGAACAGAATCTCGCGCAACCGCCGTCGGTCGAAACCATTGCGGTGTGCGTCGGCGTTTCGCGCCGGCAGCTCGAGCGCATCTTTCGTGAGGAGCTCGGCATGTCGCCATGGAAGTATTCGCTCGGCCGCCGGCTGCGCCAGGCCCACATGCTACTCACACAGACGGAACATTCGATTACCGACATCGCGCACGAGTGCGGCTTCGCCGACGCGTCGCATTTCTCACGACATGTGCGCTCGACGTTCGGTGCGTCGCCGCAGACTGTGCGCAATGCAGCTTTATCTGCAACGAATGCCGCAGCGTGGAGTGCTGGCTGACATGTTCGATGCCAAGGCAGTTGGCACGCCGCAGAACATCGCGTTCCTGCTGTTGCCGGATTTTTCGATGATGGCTTTTACGTCCTGCGTCGAGCCGTTGCGTGCCGCCAACCGGTTGAGCGGCAAGAAGCTCTACAGCTGGCATGTGGTTTCCCACCACGGGCAACCGACCAAGGCGAGCAACGGCATTGCCATGGTGCCGGACGGCTCGCTGTTCGAAGATTTCGATGTGCAGACGTTGTTCGTCTGCGCCGGCGTACGTGCCGAGCGATTCAATGACCAGAAGGTGTTCGACCGGCTGCGCGAGCTGGCGCGACGCGGTATGGCGCTCGGCGGTGTGTGTACCGGCTCGCTGGCGCTGGCGCGAGCGGGGCTGTTGGACGGTTACCGCTGCACCATACACTGGGACAACATGGAAGGCTTTGTCGAGGATTTTCCGCGCCTCGATATCACGGCCACGTTGTTCGAGATTGATCGCGACCGATTCACCTGTTCGGGCGGCACCGCGCCGCTCGACATGATGATCTACGCGATCTCACGCGACTTCAGCGACGAACTTGCCATCGGCGTCGCCGAGCAGATGCTGCACAACTTCGTGCGCCAGCCGCACGACAAGCAACGCATGTCGATCCAGTATCGTACCGGCATCAGCAATCCGAAACTGCTGGCCGTCATCGCGTACATGGAAGCCTATCTCGAATCGCCGGTAGCGCTGAACGAGCTGGCGCAATCGGTGGAGCTGTCCGTGCGACAACTCGAGCGACTGTTCCGCAATCACCTGGGAAAAACGCCGACGCGTTATTACCTGGAGCTGCGCCTGCAGAGAGCGCGCTTACTGTTGCGCCAGACAACGATGCCGATCCTGCAAGTGGCGGTTGCATCGGGCTTCGCCTCGGCATCGCACTTCGCACGTTGCTACCGCGAGCTGTTCGATTGCGCGCCGAGAAGCGATCGCATGCAGCGGGATAGCGCCACAGTTGCGGGTAACTGCAGCAACCTGCACACGTCCGGAACCGCTCGCTATTCGGATTGACTTGAATTGTAGGAGCGCGCCCTGCGCGCGAATGCGGCGGCGACAGCGACCGGGCTTTTCCCATTCGCGCGCAGGGCGCGTTCCTACAGGTGGAGCTTTTCAGGGATTGTCGAGAACAGCTTTGGCGTCGCGGAGTTCTGTGGCCAGCCGGCCGGTTTCGGTGGCGCGGGCCTTTGAGAAGCGCGCGAGCATCAGGTAGATGACCGGAGTCAGGTAAAGAGTAAACAGGGCGGCGATGCCAAGTCCGCCGAACACCACCCAGCCGATGGAGGATCGCGCCTCGGAACCGGCACCGCCGCTCAGGATCAGCGGCAGGCCGCCCAGCACGGTGGAGATCATCGTCATGGCGACCGGCCGCAGGCGCACGCTTGCGCCGGTCTGGATTGCTTCGCGGATATCGTAGCCGCGATCGCGTAACTGGTCGGCAAACTCGACCAGCAGCACGCTGTTTTTCGCCATGAGGCCAATGAGCAGGACGAGCCCGATCTGCGAGTAAATATTGACGGACGTGCCGGTCAGTATCAGCGCATAGACCGCGGCGGCCACACCGAACGGCACGATCAGTGTCACTACCAGCGCGCTCGTAAAACCTTCGAACTGTGCACACAGCACGAGGAAGATCACGATCAATGCTATGGCATAGGTAAACGCGACTTCGCGCGACGTTTCCTCAAGAGTTGCAGCCTCGCCGAGCAATATCATCGAGACGTTCGGCGGCAGAACGTCGGCCGCCAGCGCTTTCAGGTCATCCACCGCCGCTTGCAGCGTGTAATCGCCGGATAATTCAATATCGACTTCGATCGCGCGTCGCTGCGCCTGCCGGTCGAGCTGCGTGGCGACGCCCTCTTCCCGCAAATTTACGACCGTCGACAAGGGCAGCAGTTCTCCGGAGTTCGTACTGACATAGAGGTTGACCAGGTCAGTCGGATCATTGATCTCGCCGCTCGAAGATTCGAGCAGTATCGGTACGGCTTCGTCCGCGATGTTGAGGTCGACCAGTTCGTCGCCGTCAATCATTGCGCGCAAGGTGTCGGCCAGGTTATCCAGGTCGATGCCGAGATCCGCCGCCCGGCGGCGATCGATGTCCACTGAAAGCTGCGGCTGCACGGGATCGTAGGAGATCTGCGGTTGCGACATGCCGGGTAAACGGTCTTCGATTGCCTGTACGAACAATTTGGCCGATTCGAAGATTTCGCCGTACTCGTTGCCAATGAGTGCGACCTCGAGTTCGCCGCCGGCATCCCGAAGGCTCAGGCTGTTGCCAGTCTGCACATTGATGCGCGCGCCGGGAATCGCCATCAGGTCGCCCTCGATCGATTCGATGATCTCCTGCTGACTACGATTACGCTCGGTCCAGTCGGCGAGCGGCACGCTGACGCGACTTCGGTGCGGGTCCCAGGTGCCGATGATGGCGAACAACGACTCCGCTTCTCCGCTGTCGACCAGTGGTTGCAACACGTCCTCGATATACTGCGTCTGCCGGTCCATGTAGCCGATGCCGACGCCGTCCGGCCCCGCCGCGTTCACACTGAACATGCCGCGATCCTCGGACGGGACCAGTTCGCGATCCAGTGTGCCGAACAATGACGCAGCGCCGGCACCGAATAACAAAGCAACCGCGATCGGCAGCCATGGCCGATCCAGCATGAAGCCGAGCGAACGGACATAAAAATCGCGCAGCCAAACGCCCACGCGGCCGAGATACTGCGTGACGACGTTACCATCGCCGGTGTCGGCGAGGCGCGAAGCAGCCGCCGCGACGAGTGACAACGAAACGAAACTCGAAATGGCCACCGCCACCGCCAGCACGACCCCGAATTCTCGAAACAACCGCCCGGCCGTACTGGGCAGGAACGCGATAGGAACGAATACCGACACCAGAACAGCGCTGGTCGTCACGACCGCGAAGAACACCTGCCGAGTGCCGAGTACGGCGGCAGCCCGCGGGCCGAGGCCCTGCGCCCTGCGTCGCTGGATGTTTTCCAGAACGACGATGGCGTCGTCCACGACGAGGCCGGTGGCAAGCACCAGTGCGAGCAGCGTCAGGATGTTGATCGAGAATCCGAGCACCCAGATGGCTGCTACCGTGCCGATCAGTGCCACGGGAATCGCGATGCTCGGCACCAGCGTGACGCGCAGCGACCCCATGAACAGCCAGATAGTCGCAATGACAATCGCAACCGCGAACGACAGCGTCTTTACGACCTCGGTCACCGCGCTGCGGATGAAAATTGCCTGGTCGTCGATAACGACAAGCTTCATCTCAGGAAAGCGCTCGTTCAGCGTTGTCACCGCTTCGCGCACGCCGTTTGATATCTCGATGGTGTTGGACTTGGCTTGCCGCACCACGCCGAGTCCGACTACCGAACGCCCGTCGAGACGCGTATAGGCGCGGGCGTCGTCCGGCCCGAAGAAGACGTTTGCCACATTGCCGATGCGAACGTTGTCGCGAATAATGATATCCGCGACCTGCGCGGCGGTAACGACGGAGGCATCGGCCCGGACGATCAGTTGCTGCGATTCAGAACGAAAACTGCCCGCTGGAACGTCGAAAGGCGCCTGCCGCAAAACGGCAGCGACATCGGTAACGGAAAGGCCGTAACTCGTTAGTCGCAGCGGGTCCAACACGACGCGCAACATCCGTTGCCGGTCGCCGAACAACTGCACGTCCGCGACGCCATCGATCGAAATCAGTTCGGGGATGATGTCTTTCTCGACGATCCGGGTAAGCTCTTCCTCGATAAGCGTGTCGCTCGCAGCGGCGAGGTTGACCACCGCCTGCGAGTCGGCGTCCGCCTTGATCACGACTACCTGCTCGAGCCGCTCAGGCAGGCGCTGCATGATGCGGCTCACTGCCTCTCGAACGTCCGACGCGGCATTGTCGAGATCTGCACCGGGCCGGAACTCGATGCGTATGCGGCCTTCATTTTCTTCCGAAGATGAATCGATGTTGTGAATGCCGGAAACCCGGGCGACGGCGCCCTCAAGAATGCTGATGACTTCGGAATCCATCGTTTCTGGTGACGCGCCCGGATACTCGGCACGCACCATCACGATCGGCGTGTCGACGTCAGGCAGCTCGCGGATTTCCACCGCCATCAAGGCGGCCAGGCCGGCCAGGAGAATCAACAGATTGACGACCAGCACCAGGACCGGCCGCCGGATGCTGAGACTCGGCAGGTCGTTGAGGCCGTCGAGCGACGATTCCGAGGCGTCGTCTGCTGACGGATCAGGTTCCCTGTCGACGGGTCGCTTCATCTTGAAGGTCGGTCAGTCGCTCGATGCTGGCAGGGCAGGATCGCTTTCGCCCGGCGTTCGATCGGCAAGCCCGGTTGGTTCGTACGTCACTTCGATGCCCTCGCGCATGCGCTGAATACCCTCGACGACGATCAGGTCTCCCTCGCCGACTTCGGCATCCACCAGCACCTGCCCCCGTTGGCGCTGGATAATCGTTACCGGCACGCGCTGTGCCTGGCTGTCGACGATGCGCCAGATATAGGCGCCGTCGGCGCCCCATTGAACACCGGTCTCGGCGATCACGGGATAGGCGATTCCTTCGAGGTTCATTGTGACGCGAAAACTCATACCGGGTCGCAGGCGGTCCGATGCATTGTCGACGCGCGCGCGCGCCGTGAACGTACGGGTCGCCGGGTCGATGCGGCTGCCGATCTCTACCACTTCGCCGAAGGCTTGCGGTGCACGGCTGTTCCAGGTGGCAATCTCGACATCGTCGCCGGTTTTCAGCTCCTGGATGAGCGACTCCGGGACTTCGAACGACACCAGCAATGCGCTGCGGTCATCCAGTGTGGTGATCATCGTATCCGGGTTGATGCGGTCTCCGCGGTCGACATCGGTGATGCCGACGTAGCCGTCGAACGTGGCTTCGATCGTACGAAAGTCCAGTGCGACGCGTGCGCGGTCGAGCTCGATACGCGCCGCTTCGACGGCCGTGCGCGCCGCGTCCAGTGCTGATGCCGTCACTGCGCCGCTGGTGCCGGTACGCTGGTAGCGGTCATACAGTCGTTCCGCATCAGCCAGCTGCACCTGGGCCAGGTCGACGGCAAGCCGTTCCTCGCGGCTGTCCAGTTCGAGTAACACTGTGCCAGCCGACACTTTCTGGCCGGGCTCGAACCGCACCGCCACGACCTCGCCCGATGTTGCCGGATGCAACTCGATCGAACGCAGCGCCCGCGAGGTGCCAACCGCTTCAAGCCGGGTCCGTGCCCGATCGTATTGCAACGGCTCAACGATCGCGCTCGCCACCTCATTCATCTGAGGCGCGGTCTGCGGCGCATCGTCGGTGCAGCCGGCCGCAAAGAAGCCGCAGGCGATCAGGCCGGCTGGTTTCAACAATGTTATTCCTTTCATGAAGTTATCTCACCAGGGTCCCCGCTCCTTGGGAAGCCGTACGGTTTCGATGGGGCGTGTAGGCAACGTCTAAGGCGACCCGACAAGTTATGCAGCAGTTCTATCTGACACGCGGATCGGTGATTTTACTGCAAATGAGCTTAAGGGAATGTGACGTTCGGTCAAATTGCCCGCATTGTCACAAATCGTTACATTGTCCCGCACACCGCCAATCGGGGCCAAACGGGCGCGCACATGACCGAAGAACTATTTCGACAGGATTCGTACCTCAGGGAATGCGACGCGTCGGTACTCAGAATCGTCGCGCACGATGCCGGCCCGGCGCTGGTACTTGATAGGACCATCTTCTATCCGACGGGCGGTGGCCAACCCGGTGACCAGGGCACGCTCTCCTGGTCCGGCGGGCAGGCAGCGATCGTCGATACGCGCTACGGCGAGCCCGGCGAGATCCTGCACATTGTGGCATCCGATTCACCCTTGCCGGGAGTCGGCGATGCCGTGCATACGTCGCTCGACTGGCAACGTCGCTACCAGCATATGCGGATGCACACGGCATTGCATTTGTTGGGCGCGGTGCTGCGCTACGGCGTCACCGGCGGCAATATCGGTATCGACCGCAGCCGCCTGGACTTCGATATGGAAGACGCCGTCGACAAGGATGCGCTCACACCGGCACTGCAGGCACTGGTCGACGAAGATCATCCTGTGCGGTGTCGCTGGATAAGCGATCAGGAACTCGACGCACAGCCGGAACTGGTGCGTACCATGTCGGTAAAACCACCCAAAGGGGCCGGCAAAGTGCGCTTGCTTGAGATCGAAGGTGTCGATCTGCAGCCGTGCGGCGGCACGCACCTGAAAGCCACAAGCGAAGTCGGCCGGATCCGCGTAAGCAAGGTGGAAAAGAAAGGCAAACACAATCGTCGCGTCTATATCGAACTTGATGCAGCACCGGTGTGATAATGCAACGCCTACCTGCGCTGATGTCGCAGCTCATCGTACTTTTGCTGGCCGCGACAGGCGGCATTGCCTATGGCGCGGAATCCGCGTCATCGACGCGTCATACAGTCATCGCGGACGGTCATCGGCTTGCCGTCTGGCAAAAGAGCGCGCCGCAAGCGGACGACGCCATCTTGCTCGTGCATGGCCGTACCTGGAGCGCGTTGCCGGATTTCGATTTGCAGGTCGCAGGCGAGGACCTTTCGCTGATGGACGGTCTTGTCGACGAAGGCTTCGCTGTATATGCCGTCGATCTTCGTGGCTACGGAGAGTCCCCGCGTGACGAGAGTGGATGGCTGACGCCGGATCGTGCCGCGGCTGATGTCGCAATTGTGCTGGAGTGGATTGATGATCAGCAGGACTGGGGTCGAGCGCCGCATTTGTTCGGCTGGTCGATGGGTTCAACGATTTCGCAACTGGTTGCGCAACGTCATCCGGCGCTTATGTCCTCGTTGACCCTGTACGGGTATTGGCGTGACCTCGATGAGGTTCTGCCGCCCGACGAGCCAGGCATTACGCCGCTGCGACAGACGAATACCGCCGAAGCCGCCGCGAGTGATTTCATCACGCCGGGCTCGATCAGCCACAGGGCCGTTGACGGGTTCGTCGCCGCTGCGTTGGCTAGCGATCCGGTTCGCGTCGATATACGGAGTATGGATAACTACAACGCGCTCGATCCGGCGAAGGTGAAGGTGCCAACGCTGGTGCTACAGGGCGAATTCGATCCGATCGCGCCGACGGATCGCCAGGCAAAGTTATTTGCACGCTTGGGTACCGGACATCGGCAGTGGGTAGTGATACCCGGTGGCGATCATGCGGCACACCTGGAGAAACCGCGGCCGTTGTTCATCCATTCGTTGGTGAGCTTTATCGAGGGATTGGGGCCGCCCGTAAAATAACCTGCGTAGGAGCGCGCCCTGCGCGCGAATTCGGTGACGATAAACCCTTTCCCATTCGCGCGCAGGGCGCGCTCCAACAGGTGGCAATCGAAGCGTGTAGGAGTTCGTATCACGGGCGACAAACCCGCTCGTCAGGCAGCAACCCGGCCAATCACTTCCGGCGGCACGTAATCGAAGATGAAGGTAATACGATCTTCGTTGCCCTTGTTCGCCACACTGTGCGTCATCTGGTTATTGAGCTCGTACGCCTGACCCGGTTCAAAACGGTACGGCCGTCCGTCGATGATAAATCGTACGCGCGGATTTGTCGTGATCGGCACATGAATGCGATGCCCGTGATGAAATGACGGGTGCGAATCGCGGTGCGGCCTTATTTTGCCGTTAACCAGGAGTTTTGCGGCCATCGCCCGTATGATCGTGCCACCCTTGGGGTAACAGCGATCGATAATGCCGTGCATCACCGGCACAGCCGCTTCGGCAAGTCGATCCCAGCCGGGCTCCTTGTGCACCTCGATATCCGGCCAGCCTTCGCCGCTGGTGAACACCAGCACGATCGACTCCGTCTCGCGATGCACCTCGTAGGAAGTCTGCCGCACCTTTTCTTCGTGCCACGCAGCGGCATCCTGGCGCAGTATGGCATCGCGCAACGCGTCGATGTCTACGGGTCCCAGTTCCCGGATCGGATCTTTGATGTCCATGTCAGTGCCGCAACGGCGCGCGAGTACTACTGAAAATGTTTGCGGTACGTAACGCCGACAGTCAGCGGCCGGTTGATCGACTGCCGTGTCTGTGCCCAGCGGTCATTGAAAAACTGCTCGGCGCGCTCATCGGTTACGTTGTCGATAAACAGCGAAGCGCTCCAGCCTGCGGCCTCGAGGCCAACACGTATATCGGTGATGTTGTAGGGATCGAGCGTCCGCACAGGGTTGGTGAAGATAATCGACTGGATACCTTCGAGCGAACTGGTGGCTTCGCCATTGTAGGTATGGTCGATGCGGAAGAACGGCTCCGCGCCGAAGAGCTCGCTGTTCAGGAAGGTGTATTGCAACGACAGGCTGCCCTTGAGGTCAGGCATGATCGGCAACTCGGTACCTTTTGTGACCGTAGTAGGCGCTGCACTGCCGGGGAACAGTGTGGCGTCTTCCGAAATTTCCGCCTCGTTCCAGCCCAGTGTCGCACTGATGTCCCAACCGTCAGCCGGCAGGAAGGTCAGGTGTGCTTCAAA
>JBGTHC010000142.1:0-58016 GCA_041746375.1 Woeseiaceae bacterium | reverse complement strand
AGGTTAGTCATCATGGTCGCGATCGCCTCGTCGCTCACAGCCTCGCTTTTCCGGCTTGCCTGCATAGTCAAGTGTCCTTGTCGATAAGTATCAGGTCGTTGCGGTGAATCATGACCGAGCGACCCCGGTAACCCAGTCGCGACTCGATCTCGTCGCTCCGGCATCCGGCAATCAGCGCAGCCTCATCGCTTTCATAGGCGACCAGTCCGCGCCCGAGTTGCCTGCCATCCCCGTTCAGCAAAAGCACCGGGTCACCGCGTGAAAAAGCTCCGGCAACACCTGTTACGCCCACCGGCAACAGGCTGCTGCCGGACGCCAGCGCAGCCGCAGCACCGGAATCGATGTGCAACGCACGCGAATCTTCAGCGCACCTGCCAGCCACTGCTGGCGTACCGCGGCCGGCGTGCCCTGTGCATGAAACATTGTGCAGCGCGCTCCGTCAGCGAGTGCCGCAATCGGCCGCATGCACTTGCCGTTCGCAATGAGAGTGCTGCACCCGGCAAGCGTCGCTATGCGTGCGGCCTGCAGTTTCGTCGCCATGCCGCCACTGCCATCAACTGAACGCGAACCGCCGGCCATGGCCAGCAAGTCGTCCGTCAGCCGGCTGACCTCTTCGATATGACGGGCATCCACATCGACCCGGGGATCGCTCGTGTAGAGGCCGTCGATATCCGACAGTAACAGCAAGCCATCCGCCATCACCATCTGTGCGACGCGTGCCGCCAGGCGATCATTGTCGCCATAACGAATTTCATCGGTCGCTACCGTGTCATTTTCATTGATCACCGGAACGACGCCGTGCTCGAGAAGTTTTTCCAGCGTAGCCTTCGCATTCAAAAATCGCCGCCGATTCTCCGTATCTTCCAGCGTAAGCAACACCTGGGCCACCGCAAAACCGTGCACACCAAGCGCTTCCTGATATGCGCGTACCAGTTGTACCTGGCCGGCAGCCGCGGCCGCCTGCAGCATTTCGAGCCGCGCACGCTGCCGGTTGATGCCGAGCAAACGACAACCGATGGCTATGGCACCGGACGACACGATAAGCACTTGGGCCCCGGCCGCGCGCAGGGTCGCAACGTCCGTCGCAATACCGGCAAGCCAGTCGCGATTGACCTGCCCGCCGGCGTCGGCCAGCAGGGACGACCCGATCTTCACGACCAGTCGGCGAAACTTGAGAATATCCCCTTTCTGCATAGCAAGTGAGCGTACCTGCATTCAACCGCGGCCGCACGTACAAGTCGATTTGTAGCCAGCCAATAGCAGTGCCACAATGCTTCCCTTAATCAAGGTGTTCTTTATGGCTCAGATCATCGGCATCTCCGGCAGCTTGCGAACCGGCTCATTCAACACGGCACTATTGCGTGCGGCCGGATCATTGATGCCCGACGAGGCCGAACTGGCGATCGAATCGATAAGCGGTATCCCGCTCTACAATTTCGACATCGAATCGGCCGCTGGCATCCCGGACGCGGTACGCAAACTGCAAGACCGCCTCGAACATTGCGATGGTCTGCTGATCAGCACCCCCGAATACAACAATTCAATCCCGGGCGTTCTGAAAAATGCCATTGACTGGCTGTCCCGCCCTGCCGACGAAATCGACCGGGTTTTCGGCGGCCTGCCCGTCGCTTTAATGGGCGCCACTCCGGGCGCCTTCGGCACGACATTGTCGCAAGCAGCATGGCTACCGGTCATGCGAACCCTGGGAACCGAGCTTTGGAGCGGCGGGCGACTCATGTTGCCAAAGGCCGGCAACGCTTTTGACAGCGACGGTAATCTCGTCGACGAAGCGTTACGTGAACGGCTGAGCCGTTTTCTGCGGGGCTTCGTGGAGTTTGTCGACCAGGATTAAAAGAGTATCCCGCCCCCCGGCCGAAACCGATTCGAGCCACCCGTTCTCCGCCCTCGTTAGTCGAGTGCGAAACAGTAAAACAAGCCGTAGCCCCCGGTTGCTTCCAGATCGTTTTGCCCGCAACCGCGCGACCCGTGCGCCGCGTTCCACGACGTCGGATCGGGGCCGCCTCCCTCGCGATCGTGATGGCCGACCTGGGCGCTGCCGTCACTGGCTGTGCTGGTCCAGTTGCTGCATGTATGGGCGGCGTCATCGCCGAAGGACGTACCATCCTTTTGCGAACCGGTCAGAATATCGTGCATGTTGGGCGTATCGCCACGACCGTTTACTACGTCCGCGTACTCGGTCAGTGAATTTTCCTTGTTCAATTGGTTGTTGTCGCTATGCAGGTCCGCGACATTCGCGGCTACCTGCACGCCCTTTGCGTTGAACCAGGGTCCGTCACCGATGCGATCGCGTGCGTTAACCGGCGATACGCCGTCGTGCGCCTGGGTACTGAGGTAGGCTCGCCACTGGGACTTGCCGGAACCGGCAGCGGACGCCAACTGGGTGCAATGCTCGTCAGCGCCATCCAGGCCGCCGAGGTTGGCGCCATCGGCCGAGCCCTCGCTGGTGATGAAAAAGCTCATGTTCTCTGCCAACTCCTGTGCGAAAACAGGACCACCGAAAATGAATAACGCCATGCAACTGCATTTCAGTATTGTTCGTGATTTCATGGCAACCTCCTCGACATGATCATGTCAGATGCTGTCAGGTATCCGGAAACGGATACGGGCACAAAGAGTAGCAGATCAGGCGGAATTTTCCGTAAAAAACCGTGCTGCCAGGCGCCGTTCCGATGTTGCGAATTGTCGGTTCAGGGTTTCAGGCGATAACCGGATTAGAATATCCACCATACGGCGATCAGGCAGGCCAGGAGGAAGATGCCCGTCATGCCGATGCTCAGCGCGACGCTGACATCGGCATTCTCGTAGAAACTCCAGCGAAATCCGCTGATCAGGTAGACGACCGGATTGAACAGGGTCACCGTCTGCCACAGCGGTGGCAGCATACTGATCGAATAGAACGTGCCGCCGAGAAACACGAGCGGCGTGATGATCAGCATCGGGACGATCTGCAACTTCTCGAAACCGTCGGCCCAGATGCCGAGAATGAAGCCGAACAGGCTGAACGATACGGCCGTCAGCACCAGGAACAGCAGCATCCATAACGGATGCGCGATCTGCACATCGACGAAGATGTTCGCGGTTGCAAGAATGATGAAACCGAGAATGACCGACTTCGTCGCCGCAGCACCGACGTAACCCAGCAAAATCTCGACGAACGATACGGGCGCCGACAGCAATTCGTAAATCGTGCCGGTGAAACGGGGAAAGTAGATACCGAACGAGGCATTCGAAATGCTCTCGGTCAGTAGCATCAGCATGATCAGGCCCGGCACGATAAACGAGCCGTAGCCAATGCCATCTATTTCGCTGATACGCGAGCCGATCGCGGCACCGAATACGATAAAGTAGAGTGAGGTGGATACGACCGGTGAAACAATGCTCTGGAACAGCGTGCGCCCCATGCGCGACATCTCGAAACGATAGATTGCCCGAACCGCGTACCAGTTCATGCTGATTTCCTGACCAGGCTCACGAAAATATCTTCGAGCGAGCTTTGTGTCGTATTGACATCGCTGAAGCGGACGCCTGCCTGGCCGAGCTCCGCCAGCAGGGCGGTAATTCCGGTGCGTTCCCCCTGCGTATCGTAGGTGTAGATCAGCTCGGCACCATCGTTGCCCAGTTCGAGATTGTAACCGGCGAGTTGCGCGGGGATCTCGCGCAAGGGGTCCTGCAGCTGCAATACCAGTTGTTTCCGGCCGAGCTTGCGCATCAGCTCGTTCTTCTCCTGCACCAGGATGAGGTCGCCGTGGTTAATGACACCGATGCGATCCGCCATTTCCTCGGCTTCCTCGATGTAGTGAGTCGTCAGGATGATAGTGACGCCGGAGGCACGCAGGTCACGCACGATCTGCCACATGTCCTGGCGCAATTCGACGTCCACGCCGGCGGTCGGTTCATCCAGAAACAGGATCTGCGGCTCGTGCGACAACGCTTTCGCGATGAGCACCCGGCGCTTCATGCCCCCGGAAAGCGTCATGATGCGACTGTCTTTCTTGTCCCACAGGCTAAGCGAACGCAGCACTTTCTCGATGTGCGCCGCGCTCCCGGGTTTCCCATGCAAACCACGGCTGAAGGTCACTGTCGCCCAGACCGACTCGAAAGTGTCAGTAGCCAGTTCCTGGGGCACCAGCCCGATCTTCGCGCGCGCGGCGCGAAACTGCTTGACGTTGTCGTGACCGTCGACAGTAACGGTGCCTGAACTGGCATTGACGATGCCACACACGATGTTGATCAGCGTGGTCTTTCCGGCGCCGTTGGGTCCCAGCAGTGCCAGGATTTCACCGTGCCGAATTTCGAGAGATACGTCGTTGAGCGCCCGGAAGCCGTTGACATAGTTTTTGGTGATATTCCGGATCGAAATGATCGTCCGGGCCGACTCTCCCGCCACACGCTTGTCCTCATGAAAGGCAAGAACCATCCCGCCCGATGGCGCTATTATGACGCAGGGTTGCGAGGCATGGCGACCTCAGTCTCACTACTTTCGAACCGTAACAGTACAATTGCGTCAGTGGGTGTTGTGACGATTGCTCGGCGGAGGTTAGACGAATGGACCTGGCAGAACTCATGGGCGATGTCGAACGTCGCGGCTTTACACATAATTTCGCCTATGAAAGTGGCGAACTGCGCTGTGCGGAGCACGGCGAATGCGTGTCGGCGGACGAAGCACGAATTGTCGACAGTCGGTCTGTCGACACCGGAACCGACCCGGGCGATGATGCGACCGTCTACCTCATCCAGACTGACAGCGGCCTTAAGGGTTACCTTATTCTGGCGAGTCCATTTTATGCCGATCCCGGGAAAGCCGCGTTTATCGATCGGCTGTCCGGACGGTCCCCCGTTTAGCGCAGTAGCAAGAAGACCCCGCGAGGAGCCCCGCCACTCTGTCGTCGATTGACGACACATTGCGGGCCTCGCGATCGAAATTTCTGTTTCGGCTGGGTCGCCGGGGTCCGGGTCTATATAATCACGATGTCAAACAGTCCGACACATCCAATGCAGAATTGCCGACTCAACATCTTGCTGGCGACAGTCGCAGGCGCCGTGCTGCTCACCGCCTGTTCGTCGCAGCCGCCGCCGACTCCCGTGGTCGAGCACGAGAACGTCTTCGTCGGCGTCGATCCCGTTTACGCGGTGCTGCAGTCGCGCGGCGACGGGCAGTGGACATTTACGCAGGTCAGTGAGGTAAACCATGACCCCGAATCCGGCTACCTGGTACGCCTCAACGACTTGAGCCCGGCGTTCGATATTCGTCCCGCAGAATGCGAACCGCGAGCCTATCGTGAAAGCGATCGTTGCAATCCACTCAATCCGTTTCGCGAGCAAAACCTGGGTGTGGTCGGCAAAATTGTCGATACCGGCATCAGCGCCGGCACCGGCGGCAAGATCTCGGGCGTCAGCCGCTCCTACTCCACTGATTTCGATCACCTGGCCTTCAATGCCGCGGTCGATCAAGCGCTTCTTCTCACCGGTCTCGACGACAATCGGATTGCATTGTTGAATGGTATCGGACGAATTGACGCAAAACTTGCACAACAGAAGGAACAGATTGAAACGCTGAAATCGCAAATGTTGCAGCAGTATGAGATCGACAAGAATGAAAACATAAAAATTGACGCGCGCGTCAGCGGATTGATCCAGTACTACTCCGACGATCTCAATCCGACGGAGTTTGTCAGTGTCGGCACGGGTGCCGGTACCAGTGTGGCGACTCGGGACGAGACTCAGAAGCCGAATGTATTTCCATGCGAGGCTGCGAAGTGTCTTGGCCAGCTGGCGGCAGCCGAGTCGGCGCTGGAACAGCAACACGCCCGGAATCTGGCGACCTTACAGACCGAATTGCAACGGCAGACGGACGATTACGTGATCGACTGCAGCGCAACGACCCATCGCGGATACCATTTCCAGTTGCATTGTCCGGATAAACTGCAACGGAACCCGGATGGCCTCATCTTGCTGCCGGTCGATATCGAAATACTTTCCCGTGATTTCGACCACCTGTTTCCCGACTTTACGACTGAGAATACCGACCTTGCCGCCGCAGTTCATGACGGTCGCCTGGTGATAGGTAACCGAACCGACGATTTCGTCGACATTCTATCAATTTCGCTCTATTACAATTCGCTCATCAGTACGAATTCCGATCTCGGCGCACGCCTGAACCTTGCTCCGTACCAGAACGCGAATATTCCATTGACTGAGCTCACGTCACGTGAAATCGATACCGAATCGCGCCATACCAACATGACGCCGGACAAAGCGAGTCGCAGCAACTTTGGTTTCGGGATTGCGCTCAAGTACTCAATGCGTAATCGCGATGCGATCGAAACCCTTTACGGTGCGGGTGATTTCAATGTGCAATGCGCCATTGAAAGCCGCTTAGCGCCAGGGTCTTGCGTGCACGAACAACCTCGGAAGGATTCGGAGAGCGATAGACTTTCTGCGCTTGACCAGCAAGACGACAACACGGCCGCTTCGTCAGTCGAGCGGCGTTAACCCTTGTCCCATTCGCGCGCAGGGCGCGCTCCAACACAGCTCCGGCGCGCTCTGATAGCGCTCCTGTAGGAGCCCGCCTGCGGGCGAATGCCGGTAACGACCGGGCGTTTAAACTCATCCCATTCGCGCGCAGGGCGCGCTCCAACACGGCTCCGGCGCGCTCTGAGAGCGCTCCTGTAGGAGCCCCGCCTGCGGGCGAATACGGTAGCGACGGCCGCAACCGGGGTCGGTTCAGGGCCTTATGAATCGCGATCCAGGAAGCGCTGGTCGAGCCCACCGTAAGCGTCGATGCGGCGGTCGCGAAAGAAAGGCCAGCCGTGGCGCGACCTGGCCAGTTCTTCCAGTTGCAACTCGGCAATCAGTACGCATTCCTCGCCGACTGTCGCCTGGCACAAGATGCGGCCGTCCGGTGCGGCCATGAAGCTCTGGCCCCAGAATTCAAGGCCGCCGATTCCGGTCGGGTCCGGCTCAAAGCCCGTGCGATTTACCGCGACCACGAAGCAACCGTTGGCGATCGCGTGCGCCCTTTGCATCGTCTGCCACGCTTCGAACTGCTGCTGACCGACTTGCGCCTTCTCTTCCGGGTGCCAGCCGATTGCCGTCGGGTAAAAAAGGATCTCGGCGCCTTTAAGAGCTGTCAGCCGGGCCGCTTCCGGATACCACTGGTCCCAGCAGATCAGAACGCCGAGCTTGGCCCGGTCAGTTACAAAACTCTTGAAGCCAAGATCCCCGGGCGTAAAGTAATATTTCTCGTAGAACCGGGGGTCATCCGGTATGTGCATCTTGCGGTACTTACCGACATAACCGTGCTGACGATCCAGCACCGCAGTGGTGTTGTGGTACAGGCCCGGTGCACGACGTTCGAACAGGCTGACGATGATCGCGATATCGTATTCCGCCGCGACCTTGGCAAATGCTTCCGTGCTGGGCCCGGGAATACTTTCAGCAAGTTCGAAATTCGCGTCGTCTTCGCTCTGGCAGAAATAGCGGGACCGGAACAGCTCCGGCAGGCATACGACCTCCGCACCTTGCCCGGCGGCGTCCTCGGTCATTGCAATTGCCTTCTGCATGTTTTCCGCAGCGTTCTCCGAGCAGCGCATCTGTACGAGCCCGACTTTCAGGTGCCTGGTGCTGTTAGTTTTTTCCGTCATTTCTGTTCACTCGATCTGTCGCCGCCACGCGTATCGTAGTACGTACTATCACTGAAACAACTCATGTACTGGTCGAGAATCTGCATACCCTGCTTCGGCCGGATCTCACCGGACTCGATCTTTTCCTTGATGATAGCGTCCATGCGCCTCTGCAAATCGTTGGGAAAATACTGCACCTGTGCCAGAATTTCTTTCACCTCGGTGCCGGGAATGACTTTCTCGATCCAGAAGTTTTCTTCCTCCTCACTGTCGCCGTATATGTGCGCTTCCGCCACACGGCCGAACAGGTTGTGCGCATCACCCATAATATCCTGATAGGCGCCCATCAGAAAAAAGCCGAGATAGTAGCGCTCGCCCTGCTCGAGGGCGTGCAACTCGAGAAATTTCCGGTCGACATTCGACGATACGTAGTGACTGACCTTGCCATCCGAATCGCAGGTCAGGTCAACCAGCATGGCCCGCCGCGCCGGTCGCTGTTCGAGACGCTGCAATGGAACAATCGGGAACGCCTGGTCGATGGCCCAATGATCGAGCATCGACTGAAACACGGAAAAATCGCAAAGGTATTGATCAACCAGCTTGTCTTCGAGTTCATGCAGTTCGGGTGGTGCCGGGTCCGGATCAGCCGCACGCAGGTGGCGCAGGAGCGCTGAACAGTTACTCCAGTAAAGCCGTTCAATCAACGCATTCTGTTCCAGCGGCAGGAATCCCATGCCAAACAGCGCCGACGCTTCGCGGTGCATTTCGACCACGTCGTGATAGGACTCCAGCAGTTCGCTGACGCGAAGCTTGCCGATCGATGTGGTTTCGAGACGCTTCAGTATCTGGTAAAGGTTTCGCACCATCGAGTGCGCACCGGATGGCACGTTGAAATCCTCAGCCACGCGGTCCTTGCGGAACGCGCCCAGTGTTTCGACCACCAGCACTGAGTGGTGCGCAGTCAGTGCCCGACCACTCTCTGATACGAGAATCGGTTGCGGCACATTTTTGGCGTCGCAAACCTCCATGACGGAGTACACAACGGCATTGGCGTATTCCTGCAGGCCGTAGTTGATTCCACCTTCGTCGTAACCACCGGAATAGTTGACGCCAAGCCCGCCACCGACGTCGAAATACTTAACCGCCAGGCCACGCTTTCTGAGTTCCGCGTAAATCTGCGACATTTCCTTGACCGCCTGTTTCAGCGTCTGAATGTCGGCAATCTGGCTGCCGAGGTGGAAGTGCAACAGAACCAGCGCATCGCCTTTTTTCTCTGCTTCCAGGCATTCCACCAGATCGATCAACTCCGGCAGCGACACGCCGAACTTCGAACGATAACCGCCCGAGTCCGCCCACTTGCCCGAACCCGCTGTACGCAATCGAATACGCACACCAAAGCGCGGCGGACGTTCTGTTTCCTGCGCCAGCGCCATCAGGTGTTCGAACTCTGCATACTTCTCCATCACCGGGATGACGTTCTTGCCCAGCCGTTGCGCAGACAGGATCAGGGATAGCATCGTGCGATCCTTGACACCATTGCAGATAAGCAGGGTTTCGTCACTGACCAGGTGTGGCAACGCGGCAATCAGCTCAGCCTTGGAACCGCATTCCAGCCCGAGTTCGAACGGCTTGCCGGCATCCAGCACTTTTTCAACCACTTCGTGAAGCTGGTTGACCTTGATCGGATACACGCCGCGGTAGACGTTCTGGTACGAGGACTCTTCGATGGCGGCCACAAATGCCAGGTTCAGGCGCCGTACACGCGATCGCAGGACATCCTGAAAGCGCAATAACAGCGGGAAACGAATATCGCGCCGTCGCGCTTCCTCGACGACATCCATGATATCGATACAAAGATCGCTGTCGTCCAGCGTGCTGACAGCGACATGCCCGCGGTCGTTGACCTTGAAGAACCCGTCACCCCAGGCGTCGAGGCGGTAAAGCTCGGCAGCGTCACTGATCGACCAGTCGTCGGTCGAGGCCTCGGGCGACGAATCGTTTACTGGTCGAGCACGCATGCGAATATAAGCGGCGCAATGATGGTGGCGTCGGATTCAATGATGAACTTGGGTGTATTTGCCGACAGCTTGCCCCAGGTGATCTTCTCGTTCGGCACCGCACCGGAATAGGAGCCGTAGCTGGTGGTCGAGTCACTGATCTGGCAGAAGTAGCCCCAGCGGGGCATATCGGGCTTGCGCAAATCTTGCTGCAACATCGGCACGACACAAATCGGAAAATCCCCGGCAATGCCGCCACCAATCTGGAAAAAACCGATTGAGGACTTCGCGGACGTTCTTTCGTACCACTCTGCGAGGAAGATCATGTACTCGATTCCGCTCTTCACGGTATGCACGTTCTCAATCTCGCCGGTGATGCAATGCGACGCATAGATGTTGCCGAGCGTCGAATCCTCCCATCCCGGCACGATGATCGGCAGGTCACGCTCGCAGGCGGCCACCAGCCAACTGTCTTTGGGATCGATCTGGTAATGTTCTTTCAGGCTGCCGGAACGAATGATGTCGTACAGAAATTCATGCGGAAAGCGGCTTTCTCCATTCTTGTCGGCTTCGACCCAGACGTCGAGAATCACATGTTCGATCCGCCGGATCGCCTCTTCTTCGGGAATACAGGTATCGGTGACGCGATTGAGATGCCGCGCCAACAGCGCCTCTTCGTCATCTGCCGTCAGCTGGCGATAATGCGGTACACGCACATAGTGGTCGTGAGCAACCAGATTAAAGACGTCTTCTTCGAGATTTGCGCCCGTGCAGCAAATGGCGTGCACCTTGTTTCGACGGATCATTTCGGCCAATGACAGGCCCAGTTCGGCCGTACTCATGGCGCCGGCAAGCGTCATGAACATCACGCCGCCTTCGTCCAGGTGGCGCACATAGCCATCAGCGGCGTCAATCAGCGCCGCCGCATTGAAGTGCCGGTAGTGGTGATGGACAAAGTCACGTACTGCGGTCATCGGTCCAGTCTCCCTGCGAAATGTCGGCCACCATTAAAACACAGGTACCTGCTGCGTGAGGCAGTGAAATGTGCCGAGGCCCAATACGAGATCCGTGCAGTCGATTGCAACGACATCGCGTCCCGGAAAGCATTTTGCCAATAACCTGCGATTGGGTTCGTCTGCCGGATCGTTGAACGACGGCATGAGTACGACCCGATTGCCGATATAGAAGTTTGCATAGCTGGCCGGCAATCGATCGCCCTTGTATTCGATCGGGCGTGGCATGGCCAGCTCGATAACCGTAAGCGAGCGGCCGTCTTCGAGACGAAGATCGCCAAGCCGCTCGCGATTCTCCGCGAGCGGTTGATGGTTTTCATCGCCGCGATCTGCCTCAATCACCGTAACCACCGCATCTTCGGCCACGAAGCGAGTCAAATCATCGATGTGACCATCGGTGTCGTCGCCGACGATACCTTCGCCGAGCCAGAAAATCTGCCGCACGCCGAGCATATCGCGTAAATTACCCTCAATCGCATTCTTGTCGAGATGCGGATTGCGGTTCGGATGCAACAGGCACTGTTCGGTGGTCAGGAGTGCCCCTCTGCCGTTGACCTCGATTGAGCCGCCTTCGAGCACCATAGCAACGGAAAGGCACGGTACATCGAGCGCTTTCGCCATCTGCGGCGGAATGGCGTCATCCAGATCGAACGGCGGGTATTTGTTGCCCCAGGCATTGAAGCGGAAATTCAGCGCCAGGGCGCGCTCGGCCGGCGCGTCACCCTCGCGTGTTACAAAAATCGCGCCGTGATCGCGGCACCAGGCATCGTTGGTCGGGAAGCGATGAAAAACCACATTCTCCGCCCGCACCTTGCCGTCGAGAAGCGATTGCACATGCTTTTGGTGCTTTTCATCAAGCACGTTAATCCTGACTGTTTCGCCGGTCGAGATCGCGGCGACGGCTCGAACCATCACTGGCTCGACGGGTTGAAACTTGCCTGGCCAGCTTGCGCGTTTATGTGGCCAGGAAATCCAGGTGGCCTGGTGCGGTGTCCATTCGGCGGGCATGGAGAACCGGTCTGCCGACGGGGCAGATGCTCGTAATGTCGCGTTCACGGTATCGGTCATTTACTCGATGAATAAATTGGCTGATCGTCACCATAACAGACGGGCGCCAGGAGCGTCGCCCCGGGCGCTCGACTCTATTTCATTTTGAAATTTCCGCGATGACGCGATCGTTAACATTGCTCACCGACCAATAACAGCCGCTTCATCTCACGACTCGTACACGCGGATCGAGCATGCCGACCTCATCGATTGTGAGATCATACTTGTACGTTTTATCTATCTCAGCTTCGGACGATATAACAATTTCTATGAATCGACCGTTTTCTGCCTCTTGGTCGAGCCAACGGGCATCCGGATTACTCTTCGACGGGCTTATCCGGGCACCCCTGTTCTGGACGGGTGGCACTACATTTATCCTTAACGTTTTGCCACGACAGATCTCAACGTACTCCTGAGGCATCGCAAGATAACCCCTGGCATGAACAATCGTTATGACCCTGTTACTACAGGTCAACGCGGGATCAAGATCATCGGTTTCCATTTTGGTTGCGCATCCCAGCAAAATTCCGCAGAGAGACAGCATCGATACATTTTGTATTGTCTTCATTTTGTTCTCCTTGTCTATTCTTAGTCATACCCGCACAGGCCAGCGACAATCCGGCCGGTTGCAGATACGCTTTATTGTCTGTCATTTACGCTTGCGGCTTTGCTCCAATGCCATGAATCCCGGGTGCTCGTGCAATGAGCTAAGATGCGGTTCTGCCATCAATAATTCCAGCGGGTAGCCGGATGCAACCGCTACCTCGAGCGCAGAAACAGCCTTTTGATTGTCACCGCTGCGCACCGCAATCAGGGCACTGACAAAGCGGACATACGGATTGGCAGGAGCGATGGTCTCGGCGCGACTGATCAGTTCGCCCGCCTCAAGCGGACTATCCAGTACAGCGCGAATCCAGGCCAGGTCAATCAGAGTTTCCGCATCCATCGAATTGACCGATAGTTTCCTCTCAGCAAGGCTCTCTGCCTTGCGAAACGCCGCAAGCGCTTCATCGATTTGCTCTGCGAACGACAACGCATCGCCCAGATTAGCCCAGCTGAGGTGATCGTTTGGTGCCAGCGCAACCGCTTGCCGATGCGCAATTACAGAATCGTCCATTTGGCCGAGGTAGTAATGAATCAATCCGAGGTTACTGTAGGCATCCGCGCGCGGCTGTATTTCTATCGACCGCTTGAACGCTGTTGCCGCTTCTGCAAAGTTCCCGGACAACATCAATGCCGCTCCAAGATTGCCGTAACCCTGTATATTTCGTCCATCAAGCGACAGGACCTGGCGATAGTTTTCCGCTGCCTCCTCATAGCGCCCGCTGTTATAAAGGAACGTGCCAAACGTGTCGTAAGTGCGCCAGTTGCCAGGCTGCAAACCGATCGCCTGTCGGTATTTTTCTTCGGCGAGCTCGACTCGCTGATCGCGATGATAAACGCCGGCGAGCCCGGTCAGGGCATCAACGTTGTTTACGTTAATGGCAAGCGCTCGTTCGTAGGCCCTCTCTGCCTGTGAGTGTCTGCCAGTTCGAAAATACAGATCGCCGAGCGCAGTATGCACGATATCCAGGTTTGGATTGCGCATCAGGGCTGCAGCGCAGGATCTCTCTGCTTCGTTGATATATTCGGCCTTTCCAATGACATCAAAACCGGAGACATAGGACGTGCACATGCCAGCATACGCAGCCGCATACTCGGGATCGACCGCCAACGCTTCAGAAAACCAGTTGAGCGCTTCGGGTATTGACTCATTGGTCACAGGCTGTTGCAGGGCGTCCATGCCACGACGATATAACAGGTAGGCATCGAGATTCGGGCTGGCCCCCGGTGGGTCGAGAATCATTTGCGTGTCGGGTGGTAACGCAACCCGCAAACTGGCGACGGTAAGGCCTGCTATTTCGTCCTGGATTTCGAAGAACTCGCTGCGATCGCGATCAAAGCTTCGTGACAATAAATGAAAGCCCTCTCGGGAGTGGATCAGTTGAATTACCACACGCAACCGATTTGCGATCAGTCGCACGCTGCCTTCCAGGTAATAACTGACGCGCAAGCGTTGCAGCACGTCTTCTGAGCCGGCGCCGGGCGGCAAGGAAAACGAATCGCTGCGAGATGAAACACGCAACGACGGGACTTTCGCCAGGCGGTTGATGAGATCTTCGGCGAGTCCTTCCGCAAAGATCCTGGATTCTTCGCTGCCGTCAATGTTGAGAAAAGGCAACACGGCGATGGAGTTCGCGTCCACCGGTGTTTCAAGTGCAAGTCCACCTTGCCCCGTTGAAGCACTTTGCGTGTCGGCGACAGGCAATCCGACGAAGTAATCGAAACTGTAAACGCCAGCGGTGGCCAGCAACAAGGCGCCTATGATCGCAACATAAGTGCGACTGACGACGCTCTTTGTCGTCCGGGGATTTTGTCGACGATCCAGGACCGCTCGTCCCTCTACGATCTCGATAAACCAGGCCAGTACCAACGCGATGGGAAATCCGGCGATGATGAGCACGATGACGAATGTGCCAAGCCACTGCGGCACCAATAACTTATCAAAAGTGACATCGACGACTTGCATAATGAGCCAGCCGAAAACCACATATGCGAGGCCCGTCTCAAGTACACCGCGTCGCTTCAATTCGCTGAAGAATCCCTGCTGTTCGAGCGGCACATCTGGCGCCGTCAATGCCTCCTGGCACTCGAGTGCATCGGCAAGCCGTGGCTCGACCAACAGTCGATAGCCGCGGCGGGGATTCGTCTGAATGAAACGGGGATTGTCGGGGTGATCATCAAGTGCGTAGCGCAACGCACTGACGGCATGGCTCAAAGCTTCGTGGCTGCCCTGCCCGTCGCCCCAGACCTTCCGCAGCAGTTCCGTGCGGCTGACAATTTCGCCGGGCTCAGAAGCGAGACACAATAAGACCTCGGCCGCTTTCGGTGGCAGGTGCCGAGTTCCGTGCTGGCTCGCGACCTGACCCCGGAGCGGCAAGACCAGCAAATCCCCTAATCGGAAGCCTTCTTTCAGGTGCTCATTCACACCGTTCGTCCACTGACCTGCAGTTGCCGCGATGCCCCTTCGGTCGTTTGTTGACGCCGGCAGACCGTGCTACGCATCGCCCGGATGACCACGCCGTATTCTACACCTGCCGCGAACGTGCGCGGGTGCGGCTGGCAGGAAAACCTCTTGCAATTACGCGAGTTACTGGTGGTTTTCGCGAAGTAACGCCGGGGTTCGGCGATAATCCTCAGGGCTTCGCGACTATGTCGGGCTGAAGCGGTGAAAGGCGCGCGAGAAACGCATTCTGTGTACGGTATGGTATGCCGAGCTTATCCATCGCGCTCATCAGGTCCTCGACCAAAGCGTTGAAGTCGGATTCCTTGATGCCGAGTAGCCGGTGCGACTCCTGCATCGAGCGACCGTCGAAATTGCACGGCCCGTCAGTGATTTCACAGAAATGGGTTTCGAGACGTCCGCGGAAACCGGCGATGTTGATATTGGTGAAGTGATGCCTGATGCGCTCGTCCGCGGCAAGTTCGAGCAGCAGTCCGTTGACGATTGCTCCGATGCCTGCCGCGCTACCAAGTTCTTCGTAGAGCGAATGACCGCTTCTCGGTGTCGCGCAGGCCGCGAGCAACAGCAATGTCGCTGTCGCTATCACCCGCTTCGGCAAGTTCCCGTTCGCGGTCCTCGACTGCGCAAGCATCAGAAGCTTCCGGCAATCGATAGATAGGGGCCGGACTGGCCTGACAAGGTTCCGATGCTGCCGAGGTCGGCCCAGGCTGCCACGAAAGACAGGTGCTTCGACGGGAACCAGGCAACAAACAGATCGCGCCATTCGTCTTCGGCGGCAAAACTCAGATTGTCCGGTTTGTCACGATATTCGAATCCGACTGCGAACTTCCGGCTGGGAAATATCGCGGCGGCGATCTCGGTATTGATGCTCCTTGAATCGCTTCGATCGCCGCCGAAGCCAAGTAAACCGGTCTGGTTGGCACGACTCCAGCGCAATGACCCATTCAGGTAAGTCATCAATCCGAATGGCCCGTCGAGTATAAGCTTGCCTGCGCTAAGATAAACTTCCGCATCGCTGGTTCGTGCCGCACCCGCCGCGCGGACCAGCGCCACGTCTTCATTGCACTTGTGCAAGAGGCCGATGGAAAGCTGCCCTAAGGGGTTGTAAACAATGTCCCCGCCGAGGCGGACCTTGATGCCGGCGGTACGTTGCCGCAGCATTTGTTCCGGCGGCAGGCCCAGCAATGGACGCAATCCATCGAGGTCAAGGGATTGCCGACCGATCGAGACCTCGACGCGATTGTTCCAGGTGCAGGCAATTCCAACGGTTTCCAGGCCGTAGTCGTCTGTGCTGACAACCGTAGCGGCAGCGGCGCAGCCAAACTGCTCGTTGCTGCCGTAGCCGGCGAGTACGGCCCACGGTGTAATGCCCCCGCCGGCGGTTGCTTCGATGGACACGGCACCGCCCGTAGCCAGCAGGCGCCCACCGTTCGATGCCTCTGCTGGCAGCGCCGTGCACAGGATCGCCGCGGACAGGACGACGCCTTTAAGCCGCTGAGGTCGATAATTCATCTTCGAATACCCCATTCGGACCGGCTGCCGGCAGTTCCGGCCGGATCATGCAGGTATCGCGTTCGTTCAGGCGCGCGCGAATCCAGAGCGAGAAATCCTCGACACAAAGGGGCCGACTTACGAGGTATCCCTGAATGACGTCGCAACCGAATTGCCGCAACAGGTCTCGGCAAGCGGTCGTCTCCACACCTTCAGCGGTAACAGAAAGTCCCATGTTGTGCGCCAGTTCGATGGTTGATTTGACAATTTCGCTGTCGTCCTCGCTCTTTGGCAGGCCGAGTACAAACGACTTGTCGATCTTGAGCTCGTCGACCGGAAGACTCTTGAGCTGCGCCAATGACGAATGCCCGGTACCGAAGTCATCGATCGCCAGGCGAATTCCCAGCTCGCGAAGGCGCTTCATGGTCGAGCGGGCATTTGCGGCATCCCGCATTACGGCACTTTCCGTAATCTCGAGCGTCAGGTAGGCAGCAGGTAACCGGCATTCAGTCAACGTGGCTGCAATGAAGTCCGGCAGATTCTCGTCCAGCAGATCGAGTGCCGACAGGTTAACTGACGTCGCAAGATCAATGCCGTCAATATGCCATGCGCGAAGCTGAAGCAGAACTTTTCTCAGAACGCAGCGTGTAAGAGAGCGAATTAACCCGGATTTCTCCGCCAGGTCAATGAATTCATCCGGCGATTGCATGCCGAAACGCGGATGTTGCCAGCGTACCAGCGCTTCAGCGGCACAGATGCGGTTCGTGCGCAGATCGACTTTCGGCTGGAAGTGGACAGTCATGCCGTCCTGGTCGATCGCATCCCGAAGATCGTTGACAAGAGAGAGGCGACGCAAGTGTTCTTCGTCCTGACCGATCTGGTACTCCGCAACCGACGAGTTGTCGGTTGCCTTGGCGATATACATGGCTATGTCGGCGCGTCTGATGAGTTCCTCTTCGGTGTCGCCATGCCATGGAAAATTGACGATGCCGATCGACAAGTCGATACGTATCTTCATCGACCCGACGTCAACGGACTTTTCTGCTGCATCCACCAGTCGCTCGGCGAAAGTTCGCGCATGTTGCGGCGAGGACTCGTCCAGCAGGATCATGAACTCGTCGCCGCCCAGACGTGCAACCGTGTCATTGGCGCGGGTGCGTTCCAGCAAGCTTTCGGCAACCCGGGTCAGAACCTGGTCGCCGACGGCATGCCCCAATGTGTCATTGATGCCCTTGAATCCATCGAGATCGATCATCAGGATCGAAAACTGGCGTGCATATCGTTTCGAGGCTGCGATCGAGTACTGCAACCGGTCAGAAACCAGGGAGCGATTTGGCAGCCCGGTCAGCGCGTCGTGTTGTGATTGATGAACGATGCGTTGTTCGCGCTGGCGGATGCCGTCCTGCATGTCATTGAACGCCGCCGAGAGTATCGCGAGTTCTGTGCTACCCGAGATCGCGACCTTCTCCCCGTAATCTCCCTGGCTGATCCGGTGTGCGGCGCTTGCCAGTCGATGCAATGGCCGCGCCACCGTGCCCGCCAACAATCGTGCTCCACCGGCCGACAACGCTAACGCCAGGACCAGGATGACGAAAAGTCTGGTGCGCAGTTCGTAGTAGGCGGTCAGGACCTTGGCCAGCGGTAAGGCCAGGACAACCTCGAGATTGGCCGAGGACTCGGATGGTACCGGGTGACGCAGGCCGAGCAACGCACCGGTATCAAGTATTCGCGAGTCGTCGAAAGAATCTTTCGTCGTTCCTTCTGTCGCCCTCGTCAGACCTTGCCGGTCCGTCTCAGCAAGCGTTGAGGCAAGCACGCGGTCTTCGCCGGGCGCGTGGCTCAGGAAGGTCACAGTCAAGGCCGTGAGTGATGCAATCTGCCTGGCTAATGCATCGTCGATCGCAAAACCAATGGCTACCCAGCCGATCAGCTCCGGCGCACGAACTGGCGCAACGACAAGCTGCATTGCCTCTGCATTCAGTTCGACGATCCGTCCCACGGCGTTCTGCTCAAGTAGCTCGGGAAATGCAAAACTGTTCCGCTCGATTCCTGCCGTACTTGCGTGTACGCCACCGTCGCGATTGATGAACATCGCCAGGTCGGCGTTGATTCGCGCACCGTGATTGGCAAGTGCCGATCGGATCGTTGGCGCATCGCCACCGGAAACCGCCCGTTTGAATCCGAAGTCGCTGGCGAGGATCGCCACGCCGGTTGCCAGTTCACGACTGCGATTTTCAATGGCGCTATCGAACACGCGGGCGCCGGACTGCAGCTGCTGAATCGCGATGTCGAAGATATTGCTCCGCGTCGTATTGAGCACCGCAACAAAGGTTGCGCTTTCGATCAATACAACCAGCGCGATAAGGACCATGAATACGCGACGGCGAAAGGTCATTGGACTTTCCCGCGGAAAAGGTCCTGCAGCGGATCAGTTTCATAATCGAGCGGATCCACGTCATTCAGCTCGACTGCAATGCGACGCTCGCTTCCGCTGGTCTCACCGGTTACGATCGCGGGAAATTCGGCCGGCTTGCCACTGGTCATGGCCGGATGCCAGATCGTAATCACACCCAGTGAATTTGCAGCTTCTTCGAAGTGGACGATTCCGTCGGACCCGGTAATGCCGAACAAGTTGTCGTCGGTGACCATGATGTAGCCCAGCATCCAGTCATGGATATTGCAGCCGATAGACACGATCCCGCTGTGCTCGAACCTGATTGGCGCCGGGCTGTCACCCCGGTACAGTTCGATTTCGAAGCTTTTCACGGGAGAGAAGGAGTACACGTGGTGTTGCGTAATGTCGCGATTCGGAAAGCGGATTTTCGCATTCCTGGATATTACGGTTACGCGCGGTGCGAATTGTTGTTGCCGTTGCTCGATTACGGAAGTCTGGTCATTGCCATTCCTGACCTCCGACGATCCGCCAGCCGTGACAACCGCATGCTCGACGGGCACCCCGTGCTGATCCACGACGTGGATATCGAGCGCTGCAGAAATCTGCGCAGCGATAATGAAAGCGGTCCCGATCGACATCTGTGACCTGAAGTTCGCGGAAGCCCGATTGATTCGTTGCACTCTGTGTCGCCCGTTTTTGTTGCCGTATTCAGCGTTTTTTCAAAACAACCAGTCTGGTCGAAGCCTCCGGAAGTTGCGCGGCGCAACGTCACATTTGCAGCGATCTGTATGCCGGTGGACCCTGAAAGAATCGCTATCGATTGCTGACGCGAGCGCGCTGGCTGCGGCGCACGAAATCGGCGTTGCCGTAGCTGCCGCGTTCTGCGTCGGCCGCAAGTTCAAACACCTGGTAGACGACTGCACCTTCGGTGACGGTCAGGCTGTTGCAGCTAACGGTCACGTCGAAGTCGGCGACGACAATTTGCGCTGTGGAGCACACACCGTTCTGCAGAACGCGGGTACGCCCCCATTCGACGCCACTCGCCGCGGCATATCCGGCTTGTCGAGACAGTTGCGTCAGGGTCGCGACCGAATGTTGGCTGCCAAGACTTTGTACGAGAAACCCGGCGAGCAGTCCGAGCAGCACCATGATAAAAATTACGGTTATCAGGATCATGCCGCCGTCGCGGCCCGGCAGCGCCCGCCGGCCGGACGGAATGCGCATCATGGTCGCAGTCCTGCCCGCAATTGCGCCAGGTAATGCACCGTCTCGGCTGCTTCACCGCCGACTGACAATCGCAATGTCAGCAAGTTCGTTTGCGGCAGGCTGAAGTCGCACTCGACGACCCCCCCGGCCAGCACATCCCCGACGGAGGTATTGGCAGGCTGCGCCGACTGAATTGCATATCCCGACAGACGCCTGACCGTGCCGCCGTCTGGGGACGGCTGGCACAGATAGGAGACAGGCGTGTCGACGATGTGGAAGCGCTGTACCGACGACGGCGCCGGGAACTGCTTGGCTGCGATGCGAATTTGCGCGGCCGTCGTGCCTGCAACGATGCTCGCCCGATTGTTGCTGCTGTCGTTGCTGTAGGCGCTAAGGCTGCCAGACGACAGTGCATTCTGGTTGTTGATAACGACCTGCCAGCCACTCACCGGTGCACTGTCGAGCGGTAACAACACATCGAATCGATCATCGGGTGCAGCAAACTCGAGATAATCGCCGGGCAGAGTTGCCCGGTAATCGCCGTAGTCCACGACCGGGATGAATTCCACACAGCGACCACCGCATGCAACCCGCACACTGTTCGGCAACGCATCGGCCAGCTCGTCATTCAGGCGTGCCGTGATGCGGTCCACCTGATCCATGGCGGCAGCCCGCAAATGCGCTGCCTGAAGCGCTTCGAGGGGCCGGGACATCCATAACAACAGGCCGGTGGCGATGATGCCGGTAATGGCCAATGCCGCGATCAGTTCGATGATGGAGAACCCATGCACTCCCCGTGCTCCATTCACTCGCGGTGCCGTCGCAGAAGCGGAATGACGATTCACCGCTCAGTCCTCGGCACGAAACGCTTGCAGGGTGACGCCGTTGCCGGTCAGGCCGGTATGGTTGACCGCCACACTGACCTGTAGTCCCGTGCCGCCCGAAAGAGTATCCGCGCTTACGTCGACGGCGACAGCGAACGCAAGCAGTCCGTCAACGGGTGAACCTTGTCGGTCGCAGGCACAGCTACCGATTGCGGGGCACGCGCTGCTGGTCGACGTGCAACCGTTCTGCGATATCTGATCGTAATCGCACACGTTATCGAACGCCGGGCGGCTCCCCTCGGGCGCGCCGCAGACAAGGCTGCTGTCCGGGTCACGGTAGTTTTGCGCCAACACTTCGTCCATGTAGGCAGATGCGATCGCGATGGCCTGGCTGTGAAGCTCCGCGTCGCTGCCGTGTTTGAGGACGGTGCCGTAGACGCTGACGAAACCGGCAAATATCAAGCTCAGTACGACAATGGAAGCGAGGACTTCCAGCAGGCTGAAGCCCAGCTCGGTCGCGGCCCGGAGACGATGATAATCAGTATGAGGCATAGCCGGTTGCGCCTGTCAGGCGGATCTGTCGTGAGCCGACGGTTATGACGACGTTGACTGGCGCGCCGCCGACACTGTCAACCGCCCTGCCCGCACCGTCGAAATAGAAAACCGCCGGCGATGCCGACAGTGACAAACCTTCCGGCGGTGCACCCCCCACGGATAGCCCATCCGCGCCGATAGCAGCGACGGGTCGGTTGAAGGGCCCGCTGCACAACGCCGATCGTTGCGAGAGCGTTACTGCCGCGGACGACACCGCAACGCGGACTTCACAGCGATCCGCATCGGCTCGTCGCTGCGCGAAACGCAGGTCAGCGAGAACCTGTTCGGCAAAACCCAGTTCACGTACACCGCGGCCTGAATCCAGGCGCGGTGCTGCAATCGCCAGCAGTATGCCGAGTACGACAAGGATCGCAGTCAACTCGATCAGCGAAAAGCCCGATGCTCGAGGCATTGTGGGGGACGCCAATCCGGACCTGGCGGGTAGCGGCCTCTGGTTCACGCAACAGTGGCCGGCATGCGCCAGTCTGCTGCGCTTACCAGCAGTCCCATAGTTTCCTAGCAGCCGCTAACGTCGCGAGTGACTGTCGGACGCTCGCCGGCATTAGCCGCACGAGTGTAGCTCACACCGCAGTTGGCACGGCCATCGACACGAATTTCTCGCGTCGTCGTGTTACCCGCGATTGTTATCCGCGCCGACAAGTCTTCGAAAAGATTTTCGATGTTGATGGCGGTGTTGGTGTTTGGATATCCGTAACGGGAGTTTACAGTGACGCCACCACCGATATCGACGTTGTACGACGCGCTGGTGAGCTGGCCGGCCGATGCGACTTTCGCATAGACCATGTTCGAACCCGAGCGCAGGCTGTTGTACAGGCTGTCCGCGACCGCCGTTCTTGCTTCGCCTTCCATCGAAATAAGGCGCGGCAGCGCAATGGCAGCCAGTATGCCGAGTATCACGATGACAACGACCAGTTCGATCAGGGTAAAGCCGGATTGCTTCGAAAGTTTCATTGCTTTTCCTCCAGAGTCAGTGCGCCCGTCAGCAGCCAGGCGACTGGACGTCAGGCTAGAATGCTGTTTTTTTTCAGTATTTTCAGTTAAATATGTCACATTCACGAAGTCTTTTCCGGTCAGCGCTGCAAGGCCACGCTGGCCAGATCCCACATAGGCAAAAATATTCCCAATGCCAGCATCAGTACCAGCGCACTGACAAACAGCAGCAGGATCGGTTCGACGTACTCGCCCAGCATGCCGACGTCGTAATCTACCTCGCGTTCGTAGAACGCACCGGCCTCGTCGAGCATCTCGTCGAGTCGACCGGTTTCCTCACCGGTCGAAATCATCTGCATAACGAGTGGCGTGAACAAATTCGCGTGACGGGCCGCGACAGTCAGCGCTTCACCCTGCGCGATGCGTTCCCGCATCGCCGCAAGGCGCATAGCGAAATGCCGATTGTCGCTCGCGGCTGCGACCGCGTTGATCGCCTGATCGAGTACGACACCGGCGCGTATACACATCGCCAGCGTTCGCGAAAACCTCGCAAGTGTTGCTTTCAGCAACACGGAACCTAACAACGGCAGTTGCAATGAGAATCGTCCCCAGATTTCGGCGCCGCGATCGGTCCTGACCCAGGACTTTGCTCCAGCCACAGCCCCGATAATTGCGGCCAACACCAGTGGCCACCACGTTTGCGCCCAATTTGAACTGCCCATCAGTATCCGCGTCATCCACGGCAACTCGGAACCGAAGTTTGCGAACACGCCGGCAAAAACCGGGATCACAAACAGCGTGACGACGGCGATTGCTATGCCGAGTGCAATAATCACCAGCATGGGATAACGCATCGCCGACTTGATGCGACGACGAGTCTCGTGCTCCAGCTCGAGGTTGCGCTGCAATTCGGCAAACGCCTGGTCAAGTCGTCCCGTGTGTTCACCGACCTTCACCAGGTTGATCATTAACGGGGTAAAGACATCTTTATGAACGCTCATGGCTTCGGAGAGCGCACGGCCTTCCTCGAGATGACGCCGGATGTCGTTCAGCGCATTACGCAGTTTCGGATGACGGACGGATTGCGCGAGCGTCCTGACACCGCGGTGCAGTGCAAGCCCGGCCTTGCAGATGGAATACATCTGGCGGCAAAAGAACACGAGGTCGACGAGTTGCGGCTCGCCCGCGAGCTTCTGGCGCAATGCAGCAAAGTGTTGAACCGCGGCTCGGCGCTCCGTAATTGAGATTGGCGTCAGGCCCTGGTTAAGCAGGTAGTCGGCCACCTCGCGCTGACCGCGACCGTCGAATTCCCCCCGAATCGACTTCCGCTGCCGGTCACGCGCCGTGTAAACAAATAACGTCATGGTAAAAGGCGCTTTCCGTTCAGGATGCGGCGTCGCCGCCGACTACGCGTAGGACCTCGGCCAGGCTTGTGACACCGAGCCTGGCGTGGTCAACGGCCGCGGCGGCCAGTGGCCGATAGGACGCTGTGCGATCCGCGGCCTTGACGAATGCCATGGCGTCGGTGTTACGCAGTGCATCTCGCAGATCGTTGTCCATCTCGAGCAGCTCGTATATGCCGACGCGACCGGAATAGCCAACCTGGTTGCAATGATTGCAGCCTGCGGCCTGCCGGTACTCATGCTTCGTCGCGTCACTGCCGGCGACACTTTCCAGCCAGAATTGCTCGTGTGTATCGGGTTGGTACGGTTTGCTGCAACGTTCACACAGTCGCCTAATCAGGCGCTGCGCGACGATCGCCTGCAACGCACTGGCGATGAGATAGCCTGGCGCGCCCATATCGAGCAATCGCACTGCAGTACTCGGTGCATCATTGGTGTGCAAGGTCGATAGTACCAGGTGGCCTGTGATGGCCGCGCGCAATCCGATTTCGACCGTTTCGCGATCGCGCATTTCGCCGACCAGGATGATGTCCGGATCCTGGCGAAGGGCGGCCCGCAGCACGCGAGAAAAATCCAGGTTGATTTGCGGTTGAATCTGCACCTGGTTGACGCGCGGCAACCGATACTCCACCGGATCCTCGATGGTAATGATTTTGCGCTCCGCAGAATTCAGCTCCGTCAGTGCTGCGTACAGGGTAGTGCTCTTGCCGCTGCCGGTTGGCCCGGTAACGAGCAACATGCCGTTCGGCCGATGGATGATGCGGCGCAGACGTTCGGTAAGATCGCCCGGCAAACCGAGTTCCGTGAAGTCGAGCAGGCCGGTACTTTGATCGAGCAGTCGCAGTACCACCGTTTCGCCATGCTGCGTGGGCAACGACGACATACGCACGTCGAGTATTCGCCCACGTACCGTGACGCGGAAGCGGCCGTCCTGCGGCAATCGCCGTTCTGCGATGTTCAGTCCTGCGGAAAGCTTTAGCCGCGAGATCAGTGCCGCGGCCACCTGCTTCTGGCCGACCGGTTGTTCGCGCAATACGCCATCGACGCGGAATCGGATACGCAGCACGTCTTCGCCCGGCTCGATGTGAATATCGGAAGCCGCGGCGCGCAATGCTTCTTCAAGAAGCGAATTGATCAGTCGGCTGACGAGCGCGTCCGAATCGTCCCCATCGCTCCAGTCGTCACCCTCAACGCTCGAGTCGGCGATTTCCTGTCCGAGTTCCTCGGCCAGTCCGGCGATCTGCGAGTGGCGCAAATAAATGCGGTCCAGTGCACGCAACAGGTCACGCTCACGTACGATCGCCGCATGCACCGGACGACCGAGCTGACGTTCAAGTTCATCCTCGGCCATCAGGTCGGTCGGATCGGCCATGGCCACCAGGTCACCATCGACCTGTTCGGCGAGCACCAGCGCACGCAAGCGTCGTGCTGTCATTTCCGGCAGCCGCTGGGCGAGTTTCTGGTCCAGGTTGAAGTCCGCCAGGTCGATGCGAGCAACGTCGAGTTGTGCCGAGATCGCGGCAATAAGCTGGTCTTCGTCGGCCAGTTCGAGTCGGATCAGCGCTTCACCGAGCCGGCACCCGCTGCGTTTCTGTTCAACCAGCGCATCGTCCAACTGCGCGGGCGTCAGAACACCGGCATTCAAAAGCAGTTCGCCGAGTCGTAACCGGCGGCGAACTTTTGCGACGCTCGCGATTGTCATTGCGGTCGGGCTCGCCTGCCCGCGTCACCCAGCGCGTGATCCCAATCCGCATCGCTCATGATAACGACCGGCCGCAGCAGGATGACGAGCTCTGTCTTGCGCATGGTTTGCTTCGTATGCCGAAACAGCCGCCCGACACCGGGAATATTGCTCAGTACCGGGGTTCTGGCGGTCTCGTAGCGTAGGGATTCCTGCATCAGACCGCCGATTACTACAATCTGGCCGCTGCGGGCGCGCACGATGCTGTCGGTTTCACGCACCGTCGAGAACGCCAGCGGCAGTGACTGGTCGGAGCCGGCCACCACAATTTCCTTGCGCCGATCCACCACTTCGGTAACTGACGGACGTATGTGCAATATGACGTCACCGGCACGACTGACCTGCGGCGTCACATCCAGCGCGATGCCGGAAAAGAACGGCGTCAAAGTAATATCCGGCGTACTGGTGGTGGCACCGGCACCGGTGACCGTTGTGGTTGCGATATCCGTTACAAAAAATTCCTCGTTACCTACTTTGATCACGGCTTTCTGGTTATTGACCGTTGATACACGGGGGCTCGACAGCACTTGAACGTCGCCCTGGGTCTGCAGCAATTCGATGAAGGCCGTGAAATCCCCGGCGTTGGCGGCGATGCTGAACATGCCGCCGAATGCCGATGTAAGGGTGCCGTTGACCAGGTCTGGATTCAGCGGATTCAGGTCACCGGTCTCGCCTGCGATGTCTGAAGTACCCGATTCACCAAGCAATGTGCCGCCGCCGGTTTGCCCGAATACGATCTGGTCCGAGCCGGGCTCGGCCAGCGCAGCCCAGTTGATGCCGGCCTGGAAGCCCTCGGACAGCTCAACCTCGAGAATCTTGGCCTCCATGATGACCTGGCGCACCATGTTGCCCTGCACCTGATTCAGGTACTCCTCTACCTCTCGCAATTCCGATGGCAGTCCGCGGACCACGACAAGATTCGATTGCGGACTTAGTACGACGTTGCGGCCTTCCGCATCGCCGACCAGGCTTCTCAAAGCCACTTCGATTTCCAGCCAGAAATCGGTCAGGCCGACGGTATTGACCACGCTACCCGGTGTAGCTCCTGGCTCACTGCCTCCTGTATCGCCAACGTCGCGCATGGCGTCGCCGGAGCTGATACGTGTTTGCGCAGTCCCCTCACGGCGCAGGTTGAGATAGTCGATATGAAACACGCGTGCTTCCAGCCGCGCAGGCATCACGATGAAGCCGCTGCGGGTCGTCTCGTACTCGTAGCCATATACCCGCTGCGTTAGCGCCATGACCTCTTCAATCGACACGTCGCTCAAGGTAAGACTGATGGTGCCGTCCACATCCGGATGCACCACCATGTTGTAGTGCGTGTCGTTCACAAGACTCATGAAGAAGGAACGCGCGGGTGAGTCCTTTACATCGATATCATAGAGTTCCGGCGCTTTCACTTTCGGGACATCCGGCGCCTGGGCAACAGTCGCTTGCATGGCGTCCGCTGCCGGCGGCAACGTTTCCCAGGTCGCTTCGAGGCGCTCGTCGCTGCTCCGATTCCCATCGAAGACCGCACAACCGGACATTGCCGATGCAGACACCAGAAAAAGCCATGCAATCAGCTTGCGTAAATTCATGTCGGGTCCTTGGCGGGCCGCTTGATCGGTGACGGGAATAATTGCAGGACAATCACCTCGGAGCCGCGCCGGAGCGATACACGCCCTTGCACGATGTCCGTGACCATTGCGCCTGCTATGCGCGAACCGGTGGTTACTACCTGGTTGTTGATTACTGCACTTCTGCGCGTCGTTGAAACATGTGTCGAGTACAGCAAAAGGTTGTCGAGTGCGGACATGGCTTTCACCGCCGATAATGTTTGCGGCGGACGCGTCGGGTCCGTAACAGGCAAGCCATCGGCAGCTGCGGTGAGCGGCAGCAAGGCGATGCCGCAAGCGATCCTCATAAGGAATCGATGACCGCGTGTAAGCCAATCACACACGGATCCACTCCTCGCGCAGGCTTACGGTATAGACGTGCAGCCGGAATTCGCCGGGCGCAGCACCATCGGCACGGACGTCCATGCCGAGCCAGTAAAGTCGCCACGGCAATTCCTCGAGTTTGCGCACGCAATCAAGGAGCCCGAGATAGTCGCCTTCAAGATCGATGACCAAACCGTGACGGTACAGAACGGGCAGGTTGTCTTCGGCACTATTGACCAGGCGCTGCGGCAACTCGGAGCGAACCGCCATGATGCGCAGTCCGTCGACGTTCTGAATCATGTCCCGCAACACAGCCGGCATCTGTTCCGGAGCAAGAATCTGCAGCGTCTGACCGCGCAAACGTTCATCGAGAACCGATATTTTTCCCGCCAGCAAATCCAGTTGCTCACGGATCGCAGTGTCCGGATCGGCCGACTCGCGCAGCTCGAGTTGTTCGAGCTCGGCTGTCAGCGTCGACTCCTGCTCGGCCATTGATCTTACGTCTGTTGCGGCCACTGCCCCGCGTTCGCGCTGTGGTCCCCACCACAAGCCTTCGAACAGCAAGGCGGCAACGATCAATGCCGCGCCAGCAAGTACCGCGCGCTCACGCAGCGGCCTGCCGTCGTACCAGGACTCCGCCTGTCGCAAATAGGTCATCACGGCTGCACGTCCTGGTCGGCATCGGGTACACACGACATTGCGCCGGGTGTTACCGCACCGGTTTCACAACCGGTCGCGAGCGCAAACCGCAGCGGCCCGGGCCGTTCTTCGTCAGAAGACAGGGCGAAGGTCGAGAACGAGGTCCCGGAAAGAACCGGCTCGAGCTGCAGGTCGCCAAGGAACTTTGGTATCAGTCCTGCATCGAGCGCCAGCCCGCGCAGCATGAGTTGGCGACCACCGTCGGAAATACGGATTCGGTCCAGCCAGAGACCCTCTGGATGACGCCGGCCGAGGGCCGCCAGGTGCCCGGAAAAGCCGGCTGTGTTGCCAACCGATTCGCCGCTCAACAGGTCGAGGACACGCGATTTGTCGTCCGCTTCCCGCTGCCGGCGCTGGAGTTCGGCAACCAGCGACGGATCGGCGTTGCGTTGCGCCAAAAAGTGACTGCGTTCTTCCAGATTGAACACCAGGGCGTCAATATTCGAATTCAGTGTCGCTGCCTGCTCATCGAGAGAGTTCGACTGATAGTCGTACCAGGAGCCGCCCGCGAAGCCGGCGGCGAGCACCAGCAAGAGCGCCATCGCTGCCTGTTTCGCCGTGGGATGACGAGACGTGCTACCGGCTGGTGTCAGGAGCAGATTGATATCCTGCTTCATACTGCTACCTGTTGCCGGTCGGCATTCCTGTGGACGACGTCCTGCATTGCAAGTGCGCCACCCAGCGCGAAATACGCTTCCGGTAACCCGTAGTCGGCAGATTTCGACGGCACCGGTTGCAGATCGGCCGCCAGTTCGAGTGGCGTGACGGCCAGACCAACCACTTCACCGGCCTGGCGCATGAAAGTCATGAAGGTATTTTCGTCGGGACCGGCAAGAATCCGTCGGACACTGCCAGCCGAGAAATGACTGTCGAAATAATCGATGGTGCGACGCAGTTCAAGCGGCAAGGTGTTCTGGATACCGGTCGCCAGCACATCGACCGGCTTGACACTGCTGAGTCCGTAATCCAGTCGTCGTGACAAGTGTATCTGGCCATTGTGCGTAACCTGGATGAGTCCCTGACGACCGGTGAGAAACACGGTAACAACCGGTCCGCTGCCGGTGTCCGACGGGCACACCAAATCGCGGATCGCCAGTTCTGCAACGGTCACTTTCTGTGGCACGAGACCCGACTTCTTTACCACCGACGCCAGTTCTCTTACAGAACGCGCCGGCGCCGCGACGACGTTCAGCATCGGCGTGCGCTGCCGGTCGTTGGGTGGCGGCGCGTCAAAAACCTGCAGAACGGCTTCCTCGACCGGATAATCCAGCATACTGCCGACACGCCAGCGGGCAGCTGCCACCAGTTCGTGGTCTTCGACCGGCGGCCGCTCTATTTGCAGAATGCTGTAGCTGCCGGGCGGCAAGGTAATTGCCACCGGACATCCCCGCAGCCCGAGGTCCGCCACGAATTTCGACAACGCTCTTACCTGCCCTTCCGGCTCGGTCGGCAACTCGGCGAGTTGCACGGTTGCCCGTCCGGACGCAGGTACGGCGGCTAGTGCCAGCGCACGATGAAACGTGATGCCGACAACGGTATTGGCGCGGCTGCGGGCAGGCGCGAGCGATTTGAGCATCTTGAGCATTGCCCGAGTATGACCACGCGCTGCCCGGTCTTATGTGAAATGAGTCCCAGAATCAACGTCATCACTCGCCTTCTTCCTACCGTTACTGAAGTCGCGCCGGCATTTCTTGCGCCATCTTGACCGCGCGGTATGCCTTACCCTACAGTTGGTTGAGCATTCAACTCAGGATCGTAACGTGGTATCCGATACGCGGCAAAGGATCGTCGTGGCGGCAATGCAGCTGTTCCGTGACAAGGGCTACCGCTCTACGAGTATTGCCGACATCCTCGGCAAGGCAGGCGCCAACAGCGGCAGCCTGTACCACTTCTTTCCCGGCAAGCAGGACGTGTTGATCGCGGTACTGGATATGTATCTGCACGGTATCCGACCCATGTTGCTCGACCCTGCCTGGCTGGATGTCGACGACCCGCTCGAGCGGGTGTTTGCGTTGCTGGGACGCTACCGACAATTTCTGGTGGATTCCGACTGCTTCTACGGTTGCCCGATCGGCAACCTCGCACTGGAGATCCATGAGCCGGATCCGCCGGTACGCGAGCGGCTCGCCGCCAATTTCAACGCCTGGACGCAGGCCATCGAAGAATGCCTGCGGGCCGCCGACCGCCTGCCCGGGGAAATCGATCGCAAGGCACTGGCGCAATTCGTGCTCACAACCATGGAAGGCGGCGTCATGCAGGCGCGCACGCAGCGTAACGTCGAACCGTTCGATGCGTCCGTCACGCAGCTACAGAACTACTTCCGCTGTCTTACCGGGATTGATTACCGGGCGGGCATTGACTGACAGCAGCGGCAACACGGGCATCGGCACACGCTGCCATTTGCAGTAAAAAACACCAACGACGATTGGAAAACCAGCAACAGAAAACTGGCAACAGAAGATTAACAACATAAAGGGGTAAGTCATGGAAAGTGTCATGGGGCAAGTCAATTACCTGGCCGTGCTCGCGGCCGCCGTATCTGCGTTTGTACTCGGGGGGCTTTGGTATTCACCGCTATTATTCGGCAAGGCCTGGATGCGCCTGAGCGGCATCACAGAGGAACGCGCAGCGCAGGCAAACCAGGCTAAGGTCTTCGGGATCGCCTTTATCTGGTCGCTGCTGGGAGCGCTCGTTTTCGCGATGTTTCTGGGACCGGCACCGGCGTTCGGTTTCGCTGCTGCGGCAGGTTTCGCCGCCGGATTGTTCTGGGTTGCCGGATCGTTTGCCATCAATTACCAGTTCGAACAGAAGCCTTTCGGGCTATTGCTGATCAATGGCGGATACCACACGGCTCAATACACCCTGTTCGGCGCCGTTCTCGGGCTGTGGCATTAGCTTTCAAACCGGTGTCGGGTTCGACGCTTGCGCTCTCCGGCATGACGAATTGCTTTAAGATCGTCGACATTCGTTTATAGAGAGTAGCGGCCCCGGCACCGGGCTCCGGGAGGAAATACCTGTGAACAGCGCATTCATCGCCGTGGCGGGCATCGCCTTGCTGGTGCTCACGACGGCTTGCACGCGGTCAGATGATGAGCTCGCGGACACGGCTCATCCTGCAACTGTCGAGCAGTCGGCGTCAGCCGCCGAACTGCACGCCCTGTTTTCCGACGAGTGGGCAGCGCGCCTTGCAAGAGACCCCCTGTTCGCCAGCGAGATGGGCAGTATGGATTATAACGACCGATTGCCGGCCAGCTCGAGTGCCGATCACGAGCAATTTATCGAGGAGGATCGCGAATTCCTGCGACGCCTGCAGGCCATCGATACCAGCGCCCTGGGGAACGACGATCGCCTTAATTACGAACTGTTTGAATTCGTGGTGCAAAGCCGCGTGACATTGGCGGAGTATCGACCGCACCTTGTGCCGATTCTCAGTGACAGCGGTTTCCACCTCGATATACAGCGCATGCACGAAGCGGTGCCGTTCGAATCCATTGCCGACTATGAGCGGTATATAGCGAGGCTGCGCCAGACGGGCCCGTATTTCGAACAGCACATCGTGCATATGCGCGAGGGGTTGCAGGTCGGCATCACGCAGCCGAAAGCCATTCTCGCGAATATCGAGTCCTCGATCACCAGCCCGATCGTCGCGGATGTCAAAGACAGTATTTTTTACACGCCTTTTGCGGCGTTTCCCGCGCATTTTTCGGCTGACGATCGCGAGCGCCTGCAAACAGAAGGCGTGGCGGCCATTGAAGTCGTGGTATTGCCGGCCTACCGGCAGTTTCACAGCTTTTTCGTTGACGAGTACATGCCCGGCGCGCGCGACGAGCTCGCGGCCTCCGCACTGCCCGGCGGCAGCGACTGGTATGCGGCACTGGTCCGTTATTTCACGACTTTGGACGATGTGACACCCGATGAAATTCATGCTGTCGGCCTGCGGGAGGTGGCGCGAATTCGCGCGGAGATGGAAAAGATCATCCAGGAAGTCGAGTTCGACGGCACTTTTGCCGAGTTCATCGACTTCCTGCGCACCGACTCCCGTTTTTATGTCGATGAGCCCGAGGATTTACTGAAGGAGGCATCCTACATCGCGAAGAAAATTGACGGCCAGATGCCGGCATTCTTCAAGACCATCCCGCGGCTGCCGTACGGCGTGATGGCGGTCCCGGACGATATCGCGCCGAACTACACGACCGGTCGTTATTGGGGTGCCCCGATTGGCGGCCGGCGCGGCGGCTATTACCTCGTCAACACCTACGGGCTCGACAAGCGACCGCTTTACGAGCTGGCGGCATTGACCGCGCACGAAGCAGCACCGGGACATCACCACCAGGCTGGACTACGGCAGGAGATCAGTGGCGCGCCGGAATTTCGCCGCACCTTCTATCCGCACGCGTTCGGCGAGGGCTGGGGACTGTACGCCGAAAAACTCGCCATCGAGTTCGACATATACGAAACGCCGTACGATCACTTCGGCCGCCTGTCGTACGAGATGTGGCGCGCCTGTCGACTCGTCATCGACACGGGCATTCATGTACAGGGCTGGAGCCGCGAGCAGGCTCTGCAATACCTGGCCGAAAACACAGCCCTGTCATTGCACAATGTGCGCACTGAGGTCGATCGCTACATCGCGTGGCCCGGACAGGCGCTCGCCTACAAAATGGGCGAGCTCAAGATCCTCGAACTGCGCGAACGTGCTGAACAGGCACTCGGCAGCGACTTCGATATCCGGGAATTTCACGATGTGGTACTGCTCAGCGGCGGTGTCACGCTCAGTATTCTCGATCGCCACGTCGACGACTACATCCGGCACGTACTTGAGCAGTAATAGCCGCCTTCTTTGAACATCGCAGTCGCATTGGTTAGGCTGGAGCGTCATTTGGCGCGCCGTAAAGGCTCCGGAGCGACATGCACATCGACCTCGAGCGACTGAAAAGTACACTGCTGGAACTGGCAAAAATCGGTTTTAACGACGCTGACAAGGGTGTCTATCGCCCCGGTTTCTCTGTTGCAGACATGAGCGCACGCCGCTGGCTCATAGATCTCATGAGTGGCGAAGGGTTCGCCACTCACATGGACGGTGCCGGTAATGTTTACGGACGGCTCGGTGATGCGAAACGTCCGTCGGTGACACTCGGCTCACACCTCGACACGGTGCCCGCTGGCGGCATGTTCGACGGCGCACTCGGCGTGATAGCGGGGCTCGAAGTGCTACGCGTTTGCCGCGACAACAAGCTTGCGTTGAATTGGCCGCTTGAAGTTGTCGCAACCAGCGAGGAAGAAGGGCGTTACGGCGGCATGCTGGGCGCGCAGGCTATCGCGGGCGACCTGACACCCGGCCTGATACTGTCCATGCACGACGCCGACGGCAACCTTCTCGCGGACGCCATGACCGCCGCCGGCCTGGAGCCGCTCGGCGCGCTGGATGCGCACCGCTTGCCGGAATCCATGCGCGCGTTTCTCGAGTTGCATGTCGAACAGGGACCGGTGCTGGACAAAACCGGCACGACCATCGGCGTCGTCGACGGAATTTCCGGCGTCTACAAATGGATCGTGCGCCTGATCGGCAAAGCCGATCACGCCGGCACCGCACCGATGAACATGCGCAGCGATGCGTTCATGGGTTTGGCAGATTTTGCGCACGAAATTCCTCGCATCATCGATGAAGACGGTACGGATCGCAGTCGGCTAACGGTCGGCAAGGTCGAACTGAAGCCCGGCAGCCCGCACACGATTCCCGGCGAAGCGCTGTTTACACTGGTAGGCCGGGATAGCGAAGAGAGTGTCATGGAAAACCTCGCCAACTCCTGCCGCAAGAGCCTGTCGGCAATTGCTCGTCGTCATAAACTGATGTTCGAGTACGAGCAGGTGAGCTGGCTCGCCCCGATGGGCTGCGATGCGGATATTGTCGAAATGCTCGAGAAACAGACGGCGGATCTCGGCTACAGTTACCAGCGCATGCCGAGTGGCGCGGGCCATGATACGCAATTCCTCGCGAAGGTTACGCGCGCAGGATTGCTGTTCGTCCCGTCGGTCGGCGGCGTCAGCCATTCACCCGATGAATGGACGCACTGGCACGACATCGAAAGCGGCTCGAACGTGCTGCTGCATGCGGCCGTTGCACTCGCAAGCGAGACGGCGTGATCGAGCATTTTGCAGTGCGAAATGGCGTTTTCCACAAGTGACCTGAAATCGTCGCGCCAATCAGTTAAAATATCCACTCACCCGCACGACCCGCGCTCCGCACACGCTCCGCGAAGGACGTTCCAATCCTTTTATTGCTATCGCCAGTACCGGCTGTCCTCACACGTTTTCGCAGCCTGCGAGGCTTGGTGCTGGCACTTGCATTGACCACGCCTCTTGGCGCAGCCGCGCAATCGCTGCAACTCGAGGCCGACACCGATGTGGCAACCGCCGGTTACTATCAATTGCGTTGGTCCTCGACTTCACCCGTCGTTCTCGAAGAAGCACAAACGGCGGAATTCGCGTCGCCACGGGTTATCTACCGCGGGTCGGACGGGGCAAGAGTCATGTCAGGAAAGCCGGACGGCGAACTGTACTATCGCGTTCGGAACAGCGATGGCGATGCGCGGAGCAACGTGGTCAAGGTGACGGTTCGCCATCACAGTCTCGAACGGGCGTTTGCGTTCTTTGCACTGGGCGCAACGGTATTTATTGCAACGTTGTTGCTGATTGTCAGTGGCGCGCGCGCCGGAACGAGTCGTTGACGCAATGGACGTAGTCAACAGCGCGATTCTCGACCCGATGACCGGCTGGGTCATCCTCGCAGCCTTCAGTGCCCTGTGGATCGCCCTCGGCTGGTACTGGGGACGGCACAGCCAGGCGCTGGACGACTATGTCCTCGCCGGCCGGCGTGTCGGACTTGCGCTCGGTACTGCGACGGCAATGGCGACCTGGGTCACCAGCAATACCACCATGGCAGCACCGCAAATCGCCCTGCAAATGGGCATCTGGGGGATGCTCGGCTATTCGCTTGGCGCCGTCGGGCTGTTCTTGTTCGCGCCGCTCGCCGCACGCATTCGTCGCCTGATGCCGACCGGCTACACCAGCGGCGACTTCATTCGCCTGCGCTACGGACATTTTGCCTGGCGTGTGTTCCTGGTGATCTCGCTGTTCTACAGTCTCGGCTGGCTGGTCAGCATGGGCATGGCCGGTGGCATTCTTATTCACGCGCTGACCGGCATTCCGTATCACTACGGCATGACCGTGATACTGGGCATATGCGTCGGCTATACACTTCTTGGCGGCTTTCGTGCGGTTATCGGTACCGACTTCATCCAGGCGTTGCTGATTCTCAGTGGCGTCGTGGTTATTGCATTTCTCGCGATCCAGCATATCGGTTTCGACGATATTCACCGTTCCATCGCTACGGAACGACCTGAGCTTCTCAATCTGTTGATGCCAGCATCGATCATGTTCCTGTTCAACAACCTGTTGTTCGGTGTCGGCGAGATCTTTCATTCAAACGTCTGGTGGAGTCGCGCGTTTTCCTTTCGTGAAGGCGTAGGATTCAAGGCGTATACACTGGCAGGACTTCTGTGGGCACCGATCCCGATTGTTGCCGGTTTTATTGCGCTTGCGGTACCGGCTCTGTCGCTAAACGTGCCGGCGGCCGACATGGTCGGTCCGATGGTTGCAGCGGAAATCCTGGGGACCGCGGGCGCGGTGCTGGTGCTCATTATGGTGTTCTCTGCGCTATCCTCCAGTATCGATTCACTACTCGCGGCAACGAGCATCCTGGTGGTCGAAGACATCTATCGTCGACATTTGCGTCCGAATGCAACGTCGGCGCAGATGCGTACGGCAAGCGCGCGCATAATCGTTGGCCTCGGCATTCTCACCTGGCTACTGTGCGCACCGCGCATTACAACCCTGGCCGAACTCCTTTATTTCACAGGCGCCTTCGTCGCGAGCACGATCTGGCCGATCGCAGCAGGGCTCTTCTGGCGACGGGCGAATACGCTCGGCGCAATCGCGGGCATGCTGCTAGGCAGCGCTGCTGGCCTTTACAGTTACTTTGCGATCGGCTTCTACGTCGCAGCCCTTGTCGGCGCCGCCGTCTCCATGAGTTGCGTACTGATCGCCTGCTGGTTGCAGCCAGCGGCATACGACTGGGCCGATCTGCAGGAGCATCATCCACAGGAATCCGGAGGTACGCCATGATCATCCCGGAAACTCTTTTCGGCATCGTCATTGCTGCTGCGCTTTGCCTGACGGCGCTTGCGCCGATTCTTTTGCTCGTACTGCTGGTCCAGGACTGGAAAAAAGGAGACCTCTGGTGACTATTGCGCGAATTCAATTCGAAGAGCAGCTCAAGGATGCGCCGCTCGACCTGCGTGGCTTCGACCGCCCGCGCGCGCTCATCGACGCGATCGAGGAAGACCTCACACCCCTCCTCGACCTGGTCAAAAGGCCGGTCATCTCCGCACGGCAATTTACCGGCGAGCAGATTCTCCAGCTTTCGCGGTTGTCGGCGCGCTTTGAAACGCAGCCGCAACTGATTACACGTCCGCTCACTGGAAAAATCCTGATCAGCGCGTTCTACGAACCAAGTACGCGTACGCGACTTTCCTTCGAAAGTGCGTGGCACCGGCTGGGCGGCGATATCATGTCCATTACCGACTCCGGGTCGACCGGCATTGCCAAGGGCGAAAGCTTGCGCGATATCGGCGAGATGCTGAACAGATACGGCGACCTGGTCGTCTTGCGGGACGGTCGCGCCGAATCGGTCTACGAAATGGCAGAATCACTGCGAATCCCGATCGTTAACGGCGGCAATGGCTGTGACGAACACCCAACTCAGGCGCTCGCTGATATTTATGCATTGTTGAAGTGGCGGCCGTCGATCTGTCGACGGGACGGCAAGGATGCACCGATCCGTCTGGGAATCATTGGCGTACCGGCCAAGATGCGTACGGTGCGCAGCTTGCTCATGCTCCTGGCCAATTTTTCCGACGCGCTCGGTGAAATCGTCGTGATCTCCGATGAACCCGAGCCGTTTGCCGAAGGGCAACTCGAAGAACTGCAGGAAAAAGGCTTGCGGATCCGCGTATCGGACCGCTACGTCGACGAGCTGCCGAAACTGGATGTTGTCTACCAGAATGCAATCTTGTGGACCGGCAACGATTACGAAGAACTTGGCGTCAAGTTTCGCCTTGACGCCGCGTCCCCGTTGAAACCTGAAACCATAATTCTGCATCCGCTGGCTCGTGGCCCTGAACTTTCAGAGGACCTCGACGAGACGGTACATAACTGGTATTTCGCGCAGGCACGCGGCGCCGTCTTCGTGCGCATGGCGCTGCTCGCCACCATTCTCAAAATTTTCGTTTAATCACCAGGGTACATTCATGTGCGGCATTGCCGGCTTTATGCATAACGATCGGTCGCGCCCGATCGATCGGGAAACGCTCGTCGCGATGGCTGCAATCCAGCATCATCGCGGGCCCGACGGCTATGGCTGCGAGATTAGTGCGGGTATCGGCTTCAGCCATGCCCGGCTAACCATCGTAGACCTCGATGAGGAACGTGGTCGCCAGCCTTTTCGCAGCGCCGATGATCGCCTGATGCTGACGATGAATGGCGAACTGTACGACTACCAGCGCATCCGTGCCGACCTGACCGCGCAAGGCAGCCGTTTTCGCAGCAAGAGCGATTCAGAACTCGTTCTGGCGCTGTACGAGCGTTGCGGATTCGAACAGAGCCTGCCGGTATTGCGCGGGGAATTCGCGTTTGCATTGCACGATCGGGACGCCGATGTGCTCTTTCTGGTTCGGGACCGCTTTGGCATCAAGCCACTCTACTGGACACAAACCGCGCATGGACTTGTATTCGGCTCGGAACTGAAAGTACTCTTCGCCAACGCGGATGTCGCACGTCGTTTCGAGCCCGCCGGCGTCTATCATCAACTGATGCAAACCGGCGTACCCGGATCGACCGCATTCACCGGCATCCACCAGGTCAAGCCCGGACACTTTCTGAAAGCGGCGCGACGTGACGGACGCCTGGTCGTTGAACAAAAGCGTTACTGGGATATCGTCTTCCCTGTGTCCGGCGACCATGCTTCCGGCGATGAGCAATCGTTCATCGACTCGGTGCGTGAGAAGCTCATTGAAGCTGTCGACTTGCGGCTCGAAGCCGACGTACCGGTCGGCTGTTACCTGTCCGGCGGTATCGACTCGTGTTCCATCATGGGGCTTGCAGCCGCTGCATCGCAGAACCCGGTGAAGGCCTTCACGATCGGCTTCGACTCAGAGATCTACGACGAGACCCCGATCGCCACCGAGATGGCGAGGGCCACCAATGCGGACCAGGAGATCCTGCGCGTAAAACCGCACGAGCTCTATGGTCACTTCGAGGAAACGCTGTGGCATGCCGAGCGTACGATCTACAACACGCTGGCAGTGGCCAAGCTTCTGATGAGTCGTCGCGTGCGCGAGGTCAATTACAAAGTTGTGCTGACCGGCGAAGGCTCTGACGAACTGTTCGGCGGCTACCCGGCGTTTCGGCGCGACCTCATACTGCACGGCCTCGAAGATCTGCCAACAACCGAACGCCGAGAGTGGGAATCGCTCTTGAGCGAAAGCAACAAGCAGTTCCGCGGCGCCATGCTCGCTGAAAACGCAATTGACGATCCAGCATTCAATGAACTGATGGGCTTTACGCCGTCCTGCCTGCAGCCCTGGTTATCGGCCGGTCTGCGCGTACCGGCCCTTTTGCACCCGGACATCCGACAGGAACTCGACGGTTACGAACCCGGGCGAGCTATCGCGGCGGAGCTGGACCCTTCCGCACTCGAGGGCCGGCACGCGTTGGACAAGGCCCAGTACGTCTGGATCAAGACCATGCTCGAAGGCCAGATTCTCACCTGGGGCGGCGATCGCGTCGATATGGCCAACTCGATGGAAGCACGCCCCGCTTTTCTCGATCATCATCTGGCCGAGTACGCCGCAACGCTGCCGCCCGCCATGCGCATCAAGGGGCGTACCGAGAAATACGTGCTGCGCGAAGCGATGAAAGGCTTGCTGCCCGAGACTCTCTATCGGCGGGAAAAATTCGCCTTCATGGCGCCCCCCGCCCATGCCAACTCCGGCAACTGGTCCGCCATGCAGCGATTGGCGGGCATTTACCTGGACAATGCCGCACTCGAGGAAGCCGGACTGCTCGATCCGGGCGGCGTGCGCGCAATTTTCGAACTGCACGACGCAACCGACACCACGCCCGCGACCCAGGTGCAACTCGATGCCATCATCAATCACATGCTCGGCGTACAGATCCTGCACAAGCAGTTCATTGCCACCGACGTGCCGGCGCAGGCACAGGCACGCGCTCAGGAACTTGGCTGGCATTGACAGGTTAGTGGGCTGAGAGCCATGCTGACTCAGGCATATTGGTATATCACGTATTTGTGGGCGAAAACACCGTGAGTGAGCAAGAACCGACAGTCATGATCCGCGAAGCGGATATTCTGCGCCGCGTCGATGAACTGGCAGCACAGATATCGTCGGACTACGCAGACAAGGCACCCCTGGTGCTGGTCGGTGTACTGAAGGGCTCTTTCATCTTTCTGGCGGACTTGTCCCGACGCCTCAGCATTCCGCGGACCATCGAATTTCTCGCCGTCTCCAGTTATCGGCACGGCAGCGTACAAAGCGGCGCGGTCCGCCTCGTCATGGACGTTCGCGGCAATATCGAAAACCGTCACGTACTCATCGTGGAAGACATCGTAGACACGGGCCGCACCCTGCAGTACCTGATCGGCATGCTGGAGTCGCACCGCCCCGCATCCGTGCGTACCTGCGCGCTGCTACACAAGGCTGAAAGCGCCGAAGTGCAGGTACCAATCGACTATATCGGTTTCAGCATCGCTGACGAATGGGTAGTTGGTTACGGACTCGACTATTCCGAGCAAAACAGGACCCTGCCCTATATCGGCATTGTGAAGCCGGATTCCTGATTGGGTGGTTCTATTCGGTCTCGACCGCTGGGGAATCCTTTGACGCAATGGCTCCCTTCGGTGCGCTAACGGCCATCGTCCTAATGCCGGTCCGAACAATCCGCGAACTCGACTTCGATCGTTGAGTGCCGCACACCGAATTCTGTTTTCAGCACGCGCTTGACCTGGCGGATGACTGAGGTCGCGTCACGAAATTCGCCGCGCAACGACACGTGCATGGTCAGCATCAAACGTTGTGGGGTGAGGCCCCAGACATGCACGTGGTGGATGCTCGCGATCTGCGGAACGGCGGCGATAAGCGATTGCTGCATGCCGTCGACATTGAGCGTTTCCGGCGTGCCTTCGAGCAGAATGTGGGCGCTGCGCAGCACTAGCTGCCATGCACTGCGCAGGATAAGGCCGGCAACCACGATGGACAGTAAGGGATCGATCGGCATCCAGCCGGTCAAAACGATGACGATGGCGGCAGACAGCGCGGCGATGGATCCAAGCAGGTCACCGATGACATGCAGCAGGGCGCCCTGCATGTTCAGGTTATGGCGGTCGCCGCCATGCAGGATCAGGAATACCAGGACGTTGACCAGCAGGCCTGCGCCGGCTACCGCCAGCATTATGCCGCCCATAACCGGTGGCGGAGCCATCAGACGTCCGGCTGCCTCGACCAGGATCCATACGACCACGACAATCAATGCGAGCCCGTTGACGAACGCTGCGAGTGTCTGGAAGCGGTGGTAACCGTAGCTGCGCTTGGCGTCGGCGGGCCGCAGACTCAGCCGAAACGCCAGCAGGGCAAGAGCCAGCGCGAGGGAATCGGCGAACATGTGACCGGCGTCGGCCAGCAAAGCAAGCGAACCGGACACGATGCCGCCCACTATCTCTGCCACCATAAATACAGCGGTCAGTAGCAGGGCAAGCTTGAGTCGCCTGCGATTGTCCCGGGAATCATCGCTCATGGCATCGCCATTCTAACCGGCACTTCGGCCAATTCAGGCGCGCGGCACGCGAATATGTTCGACGAGTTCCTGGATATGCGCGGGCGGCGGTTTTGTGAACGAGCTTACGGTAACTGCGACGGTGATGTTGAGCAGCATGCCGACGACGCCGATACCCTCGGGCGATATCCCGAACAGCCACTCACCGGCCACATCCTCTCCCCAGGGCGACCCCGCCCATTTGAGAAAAAGGCCCTTGAAATACTCGATGTAGCCGTAGGTAAACACTAAACCCGTCAGCATGCCGGCAATCGCGCCTTCCTTGTTAACGCGCTTGAAAAATATGCCAAGCAGAATGGCAGGGAACAGTGACGCTGCCGCGAGCCCGAACGCGAATGCAACCACTTGCGCAACCCATCCCGGCGCATCGTAGCCCAGGTAACCCGCCACGAGAATCGCAAACGCGGCCGCAATCCGTCCTGCCAGCAGCTCACCCTTGTCCGATATACCGGGCGCGAAGATTCCCTTGACCAGATCGTGGGATACCGCCGCCGAGATAACCAGCAACAAGCCCGCTGCAGTCGAGAGCGCCGCCGCCACGCCGCCGGCCGCAACCAGGGCAATGACCCAGTTGGGCAGGCCGGCAATCTCCGGCGTTGCCAGCACCATGATGTCACGGTCAACCGAAAGTTCGTTACCCTGCCAGCCGTACTGTTCCGCCGTTGCCGCAAACGCCGCGCTGGCATCGTTGTAATGCTGGATGCGGCCGTCGCCGTTCTTGTCTTCGAAGACGAGAAGCCCGGTCTGTTGCCAGGTTTTCATCCAATCGGGCCGCTCGTCATAGCGGAGGTTTCCGGCCGGAGCTCCAACCTCCCCCGGCTGGATGGTGTTGATCAGGTTGTAACGCGCCATGGCGCCTACCGCTGGCGCGGTCGTGTACAGGATTGCGATGAACAGCAGAGCGTATCCGGCGGACGTGCGCGCATCGCGCACTTTCGGCACGGTAAAGAAGCGCACGATGACATGGGGCAATCCGGCCGTACCGACCATCAGCGCGAGGGTTATGCAAAAGACATCGATCTTGCTCTTGCTACCGCTCGTGTACTCGTTGAATCCCAACGAAGCAACGATATCGTCCAGCTTGTCCAGCAAACTGACGCCGGTACCGGTGATCTCACTGCCGAATGCAATCTGCGGTATGCCGATGCCCGTTAGCTGGATGGCAATAAATACGGCGGGGACCGTATAGGCGAAAATCAGGACGCAATACTGCGCAACCTGCGTATAGGTAATGCCTTTCATGCCGCCGAGGACGGCGTAGACAAAAACGACGCCCATCCCGATCAGCAATCCGACAGTTACCTCGACTTCGAGAAAGCGTGAAAAAACGATGCCAACACCGCGCATCTGGCCAGCGACGTAGGTAAACGAGACAACAATGAGGCAGATGACGGCAACGATGCGCGCCGTGCGCGAGTAGTATCGCTCGGCGATGAACTCCGGCACGGTGAATTTGCCGAATTTGCGCAGGTAAGGCGCGAGCAACAGCGCCAGAAGCACGTAGCCACCGGTCCAGCCCATCAGGTATACAGAACCGTCGTAGCCGAGAAACGCGATGAGCCCCGCCATTGAAATGAAAGACGCGGCACTCATCCAGTCCGCGGCAGTTGCCATGCCGTTGGCGATCGGGGACACGGACTTGCCGGCGATATAGAAATCCCCGGTGCTGCGTGCCCGCGACCAGAATGCGATACCGATATAAAGCGCAAAGGTGGCACCCACCACAAGGTAGGTCAGCGTCTTCAGTTCCATTGGCTCGCTCAGGGGCTCGCTCAGTCTTCCCGCATGTCGTAACGGCGATCGAGCGTGTTCATACGCCAGGCATAAAAGAAAATAAGCACGATAAACACATAAATCGAACCTTGCTGGGCAAACCAGAAGCCGAGCTGGAAGCCGCCGATGCGAATACGATTGAGCTCCTCGACGAAAATGACACCGAAGCCGTAGGAACAGATGAACCAGACCACAAGGCACATGGCGACGAGGCGCAGATTGGCGCGCCAATAGGCGATTCGATTCTCAGGCGTCACGATTCCTCCCCGTCATGGCGTGTGCACAATCTAACAGAGCAAAGAACAACAATCACCGGGTTTGAAAAGCGTTGCCCTCACCCGCAGAATGGCAGGCCTCATCCGCAATTTGCGAAGGACCAGGCACAACGTGGGTAAATTCGGGAGCAGCCAGGCGATCCGTCGCAAGGAAGACCAGCGCTTCATTACCGGCAACGGTCAATACACCGACGACTTGCGCTTTCCCGGCCAGACCTGGCTGTACGTCTTTCGCTCGCCTTACGCCCATGGCACCATCCGGGGCCTCGACGTTTCTGCGGCACGGGATGCGCCGGGTGTCGTCGCTGTTTACACCCATGCAGAACTGACGGCCGCAGGTGTCAGGGACCTGCCCGGTGCCGGGGTGCCGGCATACGCCGGTCGCGACGCGCAGCCGCCGCTCAGGCAACCGCCGCTCGCGCGCGACCGCGTGCTCTATGTGGGTGAACCGGTCGCCGCCGTGATTGCCGAGACGGCTGACGCGGCCAAAGACGCAGCGGAACTGATCGAACTCGATATCGAGGAACTCGATGCTGTCGTGTCAATTGCCCATGCCACGCGCGAGGGAGTCACGATCATCCACGACAATGTGCCGCAGAATCGCTTCGGCAGCCTCGGCTACGGCGACAGGAAAGCGACTGATGAGGTGTTCGACCGTGCGACGCATGCAGTCGGAATCGATATTGTGAATAATCGGCTCGCACCGACGCCGATGGAGCCGCGAGGCTGCAATGCCGTTGTGGATGACGAAACAGGCCGGATTGTTCTCTACCAGGGTTGTCAGGGCGTGCATTCACTGCGCGACCGGCTCGCGGGCGTCCTGAATCTCGACAGCGACAGCCTGCACGTTATTTCGCCCGACGTTGGCGGGGCTTTCGGTCTCAAGTTTTTCCTGCAATGTGAAACGGTACTTGTCGTATTCGCCTGCAAGACGACGGGACGGCCGGTCAAATGGTATGCCGAGCGCGGCGAGAGCTTTCTGTCCGATCTGCATGGGCGCGATCACGTGAGTCATGCCGAACTGGCGCTGGACAATGCCGGTCGCTTTCTCGCCATTCGCGCCACCGTTACGGCCAACATCGGCGCGTACTGCTCGCAGGCGGGCCCGATGATTCCCTGGTTCGGCGCATGCATGACCACCGGCGTTTACGCGATACCGGTGGCCAGTGTCGACGTGCATACGGTTGTGACCAACACGGTGCCAGTGGATGCCTATCGCGGCGCCGGTCGGCCGGAAGCTGCCTACCTGGTTGAGCGATTGGTGGACAAGGCCGCGCTGCAGCTAGGCATCGACCGGGCGGAACTGCGGCGCCGCAATTTCATTCGGCCGCAGCAGTTTCCGTACACGACGCCGACCGGACGCAGCTACGATTCCGGCGAATACGAGCGCCTTTTGGACGGCGCTATCGAGCGTGCCGGTTGGCAGGACTTCGCGCAACGACGCCACGAGAGCGCCAGGCGCGGACGTCTGCGCGGTATCGGCATCGCCTGTTATGTCGAAATCTGTTCGGTCATGGGCAGCGAGCAAACGCACATTCGTTTCGGTGAAAATGGCCGGATCACCATACTGGTCGGCACACAATCGACCGGCCAGGGTCACGAAACCAGCTACGCGCAGATGGTCGCAAGTGCGCTCGACGTCGATATCAACGATATCGATGTCGTGCAGGGAGACAGCGTGCGCGTTCCGAGCGGAGAAGGCACGGTTGGTTCGCGTTCCATGGCGATCGGCGGTTCATCACTCTATCTCTCTGTTGAAAAGCTCATCGGGAGCGGCAGCAAGATGGCTGCAGAAATGCTTGAAGCGGCTACGGGTGATATCGAGTTTCATGACGGACGCTTCACAATCGCCGGCACGGATCGCCATGTCACATTGGCCGAGGTGGCAGCAGCATCGTTCGATGACCATCGACGACCCTGGGACGTTGAAGCCGGACTTGCCAGCAGCGAGCGCTTTACGCCGGACGCGGGAACCTTTCCGAACGGCTGTCACGTCTGCGAGGTGGAGGTCGATCCGGACACCGGCGCCGTCGAGATTTTGCAATACACCGTCGAGGACGACGTCGGCAATGTCATCAATCCCCTGATACTCGAAGGACAGATTGTCGGTGGTATCGCGCAGGGACTGGGACAGGCGCTGGGTGAGCACGCTCATTACGACCCCGACAGCGGCCAGCTTCTGACGGCAAGCTTTCTCGATTACCCGATGCCGCGGGCGGACTGGGTGCCGACAATCGATTTCCGCTACCAGGAGATTCCGTCACCGAGAAACCCGCTGGGCGTCAAGGGAGCCGGTGAAGCCGGGACGGTGGGCGCGGCCCCGGCGCTGGTCAGTGCGGTTTTGCACGCGCTGGCCGAGCGCGGTATTACCACTATGGATATGCCGATTACACCGTTAAAGATCTGGCAGGCATTGCACGGCTGAACGTGGCGCCGCAGGGTCGCGCGGCGACCGACCAAAAAAAGCGGCTCCCGCAGGAGCCGCTTCTACCGTCATCGTACTCTGATCTTGGCCTCTATCCCCCGCCAAGTCGTACCTGAAGGTGTCGTCGAAAGGTCGTCCAGCTGCGCAACACATTGCACGATTAAACAAGTGTTGTTCTGAGGCGACGCTGGTGTGTCATGGAAGGTCGCAGAAAAATCGCTGATTGTCAATTCTTTAGCGGAGGCAGTTAGAGCTGCCTGGCTGCCGGGGCATGTCCGTGGTAATTTAGCGACAGAAATCCAGCGAACATCCAGCAGGCGGAACGAGCAATCAAGGACTTGCGGATGCGCGTCGCGAGTAGCCATCGGTGAGCGCACCTGCAAAGCTGGCGGACAATCAGGTATCCCGGGAGCACGTATGCTTGTCGAACAGATCTGGACGGCCAATTCTTACCGCAATTTCAATTACCTGGTCGCCTGCCCGGATACCGGCGAGGCCCTCGCCATCGACCCGCTCGACTTTGCGAAATGCGAGGCTCGCGCTCACGAACGCGGATGGCGCATCACCCAGATCCTGAATACCCACGAGCACGGCGACCACATCGGCGGCAACAAGGCGCTGGTCGCGGCGACCGGCGCCAAGGTGATCGCTCACCGAAACGCAGGACGGCGCATACTGCAGGTCGATCGCGGCGTCGCTGCCGGGGACGTCGTAACAGTGGGTAAAAGCGTCGAATTGCTCTGCCTCGACACACCCGGTCATACGATGCTGCACATCTGCCTGTTGTCGCAGACCGATCCGCCCGCCTTGTTCAGCGGCGATACGCTTTTTAATGCGGGAGCGGGCAATTGCCACAACGGCGGGCATCCGCGCGAGCTGTACCGCACGTTTGCGACCCAACTGGCACGCCTGTCGGACAATACGCTGCTGTATCCCGGTCACGACTACCTGGTTAACAACCTGCGCTTTACGCTGGATCGCGAACCCGGCAACGTCGCCGCACAGTCGATGCTGGCTCAATACGGCAATCAGGACCCCGCCCATGCGCACATCACGAACCTGGGTCAAGAGCGCGAGGTAAACACCTTCTTTCGCCTCGACAACCCCGGAATCATCGACGGTCTCATATTGCATTTTCCGGAGCTGGGCAAAGACCCGGATCCCGAAGACGTGTTTCTCCGCCTGCGCGAGTTGCGCAACAATTGGTAACTCTTGCTACTGTTCAGCGTTCAAACAATGCGCCGGCGCAGTTCCCTCAGTCGGTTGAGTTGCGAGGACCTCGGTGCCAACACCTGTTGCGCGGCGAGCCACAGCCACTGTATCAAATCGAAGAGACGCAGCTGCAGTTGCAGACGATCGCGGGCTTCGCTGTCGGTGCCGCCTGTGTACGCGCTCAACAGGATGTCCGCCGAAGCGGGCACCAAATCGTGATAGCCGATCAGCGATGCAAGATCGAATAGCGGGTCGTTGTCGCAGGCATACTCCCAATCGATCAGTCGCAATCTTCCGTTTGTTGCCGGACCGGCAATAATATTGCCGGCCACAATGTCGTTGTGACAACAACGAAAGTGACTGGCTGCCGGAATCGCGGCAATACTCCCGGCGCAGTAGAGCGCAAAGGAATTCAGGTCGGGGTCGGACCGCACGATTGCGACGTAGCGCGCCGCAGCTTCCGAAGCTGCGAATGACGAGCCGCAATTGGGCAATTCGTGGACCTCGCGTAATACTCCTGCCAGCGCCTCAAGGATAACTGGCGTCGCGAGATCAATGGCATCGAGCGCACGCCCTTGCAGGTATTCACAGACTAGCAGTCCGGCGGCAGGGTCGGCGAAGACAACATCCGGAGCTATGCCCGCCCGGGAGGCTATCTGCAGGACGGCAAGTTCCATTGCACGATCAAGCCCCAGAATCGCCGCGCCCTCCGTATCGACACGCAGCACCAGTCGTCGGCCGTCGTGCTGGATGAAGAATGTGTGGTTGGTCAGGCCGGCGTTGACCAGCTTCAACCCGGACACGCCGTGCGCCGAGCCGAAAAGGCGCACGATTGCTTCCTCCGGCGACAGCAACGTGTTCATGTTTTAGAAATGGACTGTTCACGCATTGCACGCTTCCACGCCAGGAGACCAAACGGGATCATCGCTACGTAGACTGCGAACAGCAATGCTGTCAGTGTCAGATCGCGTGCCCAGTAGATGGCGATGGAGACACTGTCGATTAACAGCCAGTACCACCAGTTCTCCAGTACCTTGCGAGCAACGAGAAATGTGGCCCAGATGGCTGCGAAGGTGGTCAGCGAATCGATATACGGGAATACGGCGTCGGTATGGCGTTCCAGCAGGTAGCCGAACAGCACTGACAGGACGACTACGGTGACTATGGCGATGGCATGCCGGCGAACGGGCCAGCGTATGATTGGCGGTGTCGCCCCGCTGCCGGTGTACCAGAAATACCAGCCGTAGATTGCCATGGCGAAGTAGAAGATATTCAGTATCGATTCCATGTAGAGCCTGGCACCGATGAACAGTACGACGTAAATCGCCGTGCTGATGCCGGCAAAAAACCAGCACCAGATATTGCGGCGGATAGCCAGCAGCAGGTAGAGAACTGCTGTCACCACGGCAACTACCTCGGCAATCGACAGCGCTTGAACCTGCTCCGTCAGCGTTCGCAGAAGAGACTCCACACCCGCGACGTCCCAGCCAACTATGACTGCATGGGATTGTTGAGGATGCGCATGGCAAAAACGGCTTTCGGCGTGTCCTCGAAGGTCTTCCTCATTGCCTCGCTGAGTGCAGCCATGACGTCATCGTACTCGCCACGAATCTGCGTACTCATTGGATTTGTCTGCACCTCGATGGACTTGCATTCGTTCAGCCTTTTGATGACTGCCTCGATCGGCGGGAGGAAGTCATCCGCCAATGGATAAAGACTAATATCGACTGCAACCTGCATGATCAGAACCTCATATCGAAAGTAATGCCAAGTTGACGGGGATCGCCCTGCCGCACGTAAAGCGTAGCGGGGAAATCCGGCGGTTCATTGCCGAAATAAAAGCCGCGTACGGCATATTCTTCGTCGAACACGTTGCGCAACCAGATCTGTGCCGTCCAGCTTTCTGCCGCGAAACCAATGCGTACGTTCACGATCTGCTGGCGCTGCGATTTCTGGTCATGACTGACATCGAAGTAAAACTCATCGCGCGCAGACGCATCGAGACGCGCGAACAATCCCGAGTGATGCTGGTACGAGCCACCGCCGGCGATCGTGTAGTTCGGCGCATGCGCCTGGTCGCGCCCGGGCAATGCACTGGTCGCGTCGGCGACGGATTTAAACTCCGCATCGAGAATGCCGATGCTGGACCATAGCTCCCACGTTTCGCTCGGCAGCCAGCGGAGTTCGGCCTCCAAACCCACCGTATCGCCTTTCGCCGCATTTGCAGTGTAGAAAATGAACGAGGCCGGGTCATTCGGGTTCAACTGCGCCGACGTTCTTACCTGCTGGTCCCGGCGAGCACTGTAAAACACAGAGCCGTTGATTTGCAAAGCGTCGTCGAGCCAGAGTGTCTTGAGTCCTGCTTCGACGTTCCACAAAGACTCCTGCAAGAACTCGCGGCCGCCGTCCGGTACCGGGCCGAGATTGAATCCACCCGCCTTGTAACCACGCGACAGGGACACAAACGCCACCTGTCCGTCGTCAAATGCATGGCTGTAGCTGACCTCGCCACCCAGCATCGTCTCGCTCGGGCCCAGTTGTAAACTGGCCGAGTCGGTGTAGTCGGTCGTGCGCCGCTCGACACGTAGTCCAAAACCCACCTCACCTGCCAGGCCGACATCGATATCCAGTTGGCCGAACAGTGCCATGTTCAGCGCTTCGAAGCGGCTGGCATAGCGATCGTCGAGTGTGTCGGTAAACCCGGAAAGCGGATCGTCGTAAATACCGGCGTTGAGTGTAGTGAGGCGATCGTCCAGGTCCAGCAAGTATAAACCTGCGAGCCAGTCCGTCGAGTCGGCGAAGAGTCGTCCATCGCCAGTCGATGCCAGGCGAAACTCCTGGCTGAGCGTGCGGCGCTTGCGGTCGTTCACTGAAATAAAATCGTAGCTGAAAGGTGCCCACGACTTTGCGTTGCCCCAGTCCGCATCGAAGCTGAAATCGATATCGGAGCTGGCGGTCGTCGTAATCGAGGTGAGCTCGAATCGTTCGTCGCCCGACCAGACGGCTTTCAGCGCCGACCCCAGGCTTTGCTGCGCGTCACGACCCGGGTTATCCGAAAGAACGCTCAGGGAGTTATCGATGGCAAACGCATCATAACCATCGTCGATATTGCTCCACATTGCTGTCAGCTTCATTTGCAGGTCGCTGTTGGCATCCCACTCGAATTTGGCGCGCGCGCCGGTTTCCTCGCGGCCGTTGGTATCGCTGCGGCCAAGGTACGGGTTATCGCGAAAACCATCACTCTCATGCCGGTGCGCACTCAGGCGAAAAGTCACGCCACGAGCATCTGACAGCGGCCCGCCAATAGCAAAACCCGCCGACAGGGTATTGTCTTCTGCGCCGCCGAATTGCACACGCCCGGTCCATTCGTCTGTCGGCTCCGCGCTTTGCACATAGATCAGGCCCGCCAGGGCGTTGGCACCGTAGCGCGAACCTTGCGGCCCGCGCAGCACTTCGATCTGCTGGACATCAAAAAGCGTCGCAATTGTGCCAATGCCGCTGAAATCAATGTCATCGATGAGGAAGCCGACCGATGGATTCGGTGCGCCTTCGTACTGCTCGAGTTCACCCACGCCACGAATCTGGAAATAACGGGCACGATGCCCGTCGCCCGACCAGTTGAGATTCGGCACCGAAAAAACGAGTTCCTCGAAATGCTGCACAGCGCGTTGTTCGATCTGTTCGGCGTCGAACACGGTAATGCTTGCCGGCAGCTCAGCCACCGAGCGCTCGCGAAAATCAGCCGTCACGACAATCTCGTCGAGAATTTCCTGTGCAAGCAGGAGAACGGAAGGCGCGAAAAATGCGGATAAAGCGACAAAAGCGAGAAGGCTTCGTCGCAACGATACCGAATCGGACATGGGGAAATCCTCTTCCTACGCCGGCATTACCCGGATCAGGTTCTAAGGGTTCCCGACTGAACGCTGCACCATACAGCGCGACGGATCTCAGGCCTTTGGCCACCCCTGTGACACCACGCATTATACAGATATCCAACACCGGGCGTCGGATCGCCCGCAGGGCGGGCTCCACAGGGTATTCGTAGGAGCGCGCCATGGCGCGAATGGGATGTCGTCAGGCGTTTGCGCATTCGCCCGCGGGGCAGGCTCCTACGGGGTGCTGCGAGACCAGGTGGGCTTTTCCAGGCGGCGGATCAGGCTCGACGTGTCCCATCGACTGCCACCGATGCTTTCGATTTCTGCGTAGAAGTCGTCAACCAGTTGCGTCATCTCCAGTGTCGCATTGTTGCGTTTTGCCTCCTCCAGCGCGATGCCGAGATCCTTGCGCATCCATTCAACCGCGAAGCCGAATTCGAAACGGTCATCGATCATTGTCTGCCAGCGGTTTTCCATCTGCCAGGATTGTGCAGCGCCTTTGGAAATCGCCCCAATAACAGCTGCGACATCGAGTTCGGCGCGTTTGGCAAAGTGCAATGCTTCCGCAAGCCCCTGAACGACACCGGCGATACAGATCTGATTGACCATTTTGGCGAGCTGCCCTGAGCCGGGGCCACCGATCAGCGTGCATGCCTTGGCGTAGGACTGCATGACGGGCAATGCGCGCTCGAAAACATCGCCGTCGCCGCCGACCATGATCGTCAATTGACCGTTTTCGGCACCGGCCTGGCCGCCCGATAGAGGCGCATCCAGAAAGCCGACCTTTTTGTCGGCAGCAGCGGCATGGATCTCGCGCGCCACAACGGCAGACGCGGTCGTGTGATCCACGATGATGGAACCGGCAGCCGCGTTCTGCAATACACCCTGCTCGCCGAGGATAACAGCATGCACGTCATGGTCATTTCCAACGCAACAAAACACGATCTCTGCATCGGCCGCGGCTTCGCCGGGAGTGTTTGCGCGAGTTCCGCTGTATTTTTGCAGCCAGGCATCCGCCCGTGCTTCAGTTCGGTTGAAAATGGCGACGTCGTGTCCCGCGCGTGCAAGATAGCCGGCCATGGGAAAGCCCATAACGCCGAGTCCGACAAAGGCAACTCGCATGTAATTGTTTCCTGATGGGAGGAGTCAGCGACGAGAGTATAGCGAACCACACTCAAACAACAAATCCGCCACAGGTTTGAACCCGACACGTCTCAGGCAGCGTTGGCGTGTCTCGCCGCGTCCTTGCCTTGACGTTCCTTCCGTCGCGGATCGAGACCGACGGAGCGAGCGATGATTTCCCGCATTACTTCAGAGCTGCCCGCGTAAATTCGTGACACGCGTGCATTCAGGTACATACGGCAGATAGCATATTCCTCCATGTACCCGGCACCACCGTGTAACTGCACACAGGTGTCCATGACGCGGCCTTCGAGTTCACTTGTGAACAACTTTGCCTTGGCCGCGTTGTCTGCGGTCAGTGCACCACGATTGTGTTCCTCCACGCATTGGTCGACGAAAGCCTGCGCTACGTCGATCTCCGTTCGCATGTCCGCCATCCTGAAGCGCGTATTCTGGAAATCGGCGATCGACTGCCCGAAGGCCTTGCGTTCGCGGATGTAGTCCATCGTGAGATCGAATGCCGTGTCCGCTGCCGCAAGGTAGCCTACCGCGCCGAGCAGGCGCTCTTCGGCCAGGAAATGCATCAGGTGATAGAAGCCGCGGTGCAGCTCGCCGAGCAGGTTCTCTTTCGGCACCTTGACGTTGGTGAAGAACAGCTCGGCTGTGTCCTGGCTCTTCAAGCCCATTTTTTTGAGATTGCGGCCGCGCTCGAACCCGGGCATGTCGCGTTCGACGACAAACAGGCTGAGGCCGTGACGACTTTCCGGATCCGTCTTGGCGACGACGACGACCAGATCGGCATTGATGCCGTTTGAAATATAGATTTTCGAGCCATTCAACAGGAAGTAATCGCCCTTGTCTTCCGCACGGGTACGGATGCCGGCGACATCGCTGCCGGCCCCGGGCTCTGTGATGGCAACGGCAAGAATGTGCTCACCGCTGATACATTTCGGCAACCAGCGGGCTTTTTGCTCGTCGCTGCCAAGTTCACCGATGTACGGTGCCACGAGGCGACTGTGCAGGGTCATGAAAAATCCGGCATCGCCATACCGGGCATTCTCTTCGATCAGTACCTGCTCATAACGAAAATCAGTAACGCCGGCACCGCCATACTTCTCGTCGGCCCACATCAGCAGCAGTCCTTGTGCACCGGCCTTCAGGAAAGCCTCACGATCGACGATGCCTGCCTCATGCCAGCGATCCGAGTGCGGCTGGATTTCGTTCTTCATGAAACTGCGCACGGAGTCGCGGAAAATCTCGTGTTCCTCGTCAAATATCTTTCGCATGTCAGTATTCCTGAATAATCATTGACCCTGGAATTGCGCCTTGCGTTTCTCGAAAAAGGCGCTGACGCCCTCCGTGCAGTCGGCGCTTTCCCGCAATTTGCGCTGCAATGGCGCCTCCATGTCGAAGGTGCTTGCCCAGTCGTGGGAAGTCGCGTGCCGCATTGCTTTCTTCGTCGCCGCAAGCGACAACGGTGCACGCTCAGCCAGTGAATGTGCCCACGCCAGCGCAGCATCGAGCAGTGACTCAGCCGGAACGGCCTTGTTGGCGAGCCCCAACTCCACGCAGCGCGCTGCGCTGATGCGCTCGGCTTCGACCGCCAGTTGAAACGCACGTCGGTATCCCAGTTGCTGCACGAGCAACCAGTTCAGCCCGCCGTCGGGGACCAGCGAAATTGTTGAAAAAGGTGACAGCAGGAACGCGTTGTCCGCCATAATCAGCAGGTCGCAAGCCAACGCGTAAGACATGCCGATACCCGCCGCGGAACCGCCTACCGCTGCTATGACTGGCTGGTCCATCGTCGCAATGCACTCGAAGATCGGCCGGTACTCGAGCTGCAATTGTTCTTCGACCGACCGCTCGGCCGCGAGGCTGCCTTTGAGATCCGCTCCTGCGCTGAACGACCGGCCTTCGCCGGTGAGTATGACCGCGCGCACGAACTTGTTGCCGGATGCCTCGCGAAACGCGGCAAGAAGATCGCGTCTCAGTTCGGTGTTGAACGTATTCATTGCGTCAGGCCGGGCGATCGTGATGATTGCCACACCTTTATCCTGGCTGTAACTGACAGTGTCCAGATTCTTCATGTGCATTCCTCAGGCGGCGCTTCTGTCGCGCCCGGCCTTTATTTCCCCGTAGAACGTGCGGCCGTTCTCCGCCATTGTCCGGAGGCTGTCGGGCACCTCGAATCGCGCACCATACAATTCGGCAAGTCGATCTGCCTCGGCCAAGAACGCCTGCAACCCGGTTGTTTCGATAAATGAAATCGTACCACCGGTGTACGCCGGAAAGCCCCAGCCGAACACCGAGCCAATATCCGCGTCGGCCGCATGGGTAACGACATTCTCGTCGAGACAGCGAACCGATTCGATCGCTTGCGCGTAAAGGAGTCGATTCCGCACGTCCTCGACCGGTGGTTGGATTTCGGCGAGTGGGAAGTGCTCGATCAAACCCGGCCAGAGATGCTTTTTCCCTGTTTCAGGGTAATTGTAAAAACCACGCCCTTCGCGCTTACCCGGCCGATCGAGCTTTTCAACGAAAAGGCTGATCACTGCGTCGGCAGGCGATTTGACATAGGCATCGCCGAGATCCGCTTTGGTCTGCTTCATGATGTGATAACTCAATTGCAGCGAGACCTCGTCCGTCACGGCCAGCGGTCCAACCGGCATTCCGGCGTGTCTTGCGACGTTCTCGACCAGTGCCGGGTTAACACCCTCTGCAAGCAGGTTGATGCCTTCGCGGCTGAAAGTGCTGAATACGCGACTGGTGTAGAACCCTCGGCCATCATTCACGACAATCGGTGTCTTGCCCAGCTGCCGGATGTAGTCGAGCGCTGCAGCAATAGCCACGTCACCGGTCGACTTGCCACGGATAACCTCCACCAGCGGCATCCGGTCGACCGGTGAGAAGAAATGTATGCCGACAAATTGCCCCGGCCGGGCAGAGGCTTTGGCCAGTCCGGTGATCGGCAATGTCGACGTGTTCGTCGCGAAAATGCCATTTGTCGCCAACTGTTCTTCCGCCGCCGCGGTGACTTTTGCCTTGACATCGCGATCTTCGAATACCGCCTCGATGACCAGTTCGCAGCCACGCAATTCGTCGTACCGGTCGGTCGTCGTTATTCGCTCAAGAGCGTCCGTTGCGGTATCTGCGGCCAGCTTGCCGCGATCGATCTGCTTTTGCAGCAGTGAGCGAGAATAGTCCTTGCCCTTCTCTGCCTTGTCTTTCGAGGTATCGAGCAACACGACTCGCATTCCGGCGCGCGCCGATACATAAGCGATACCGGCGCCCATCATGCCGGCGCCGAGAATGCCGAGTTTGCCGACCTCACGTTTCGCCGGGCCTTCTGGCCGCCGCACGAGCTTATCCGCCGCACCCTTATTGACGAACAATGTGCGCATCATGTTGCGCGATACCGGATCGCGTAACAGCGACACGAAATAGCGTGTTTCAATGCCCAGCGCCTTGTCCATAGGCAGCACGCTGCCTTCGTAGACGGCCGACATGATTGCAATCGGTGCCGGGTAGTTGTGATTCGTCGCCTTTTGCAACAGCGCGGTTCCGACCATCTGCGTCTGTACGACGCCCGGATGGAGCAGCCCCGCGCCACCGGGCACCTTGAATCCTTTGACATCCCACGGTTGCTGCGCAGTGCCCGACTCGACAAGCCATTTCCGCGCCGCGCGAACTTCCTCGCCCGGTGGCACGATTGCATGCACGATACCGAGTTCGAGCGCTTCTGCTGGGCGCACGTGTTTACCCTGGGTAATCAGTTGCAGGGCGGGCTCAATGCCGATCAGTCGCGGCAATCGCTGCGTTCCCCCACCGCCCGGCAACAGGCCGACCTGCACTTCAGGCAAACCGAGTACGGCATCCTTGCGATCAGCCGCGACCCGGTAATGGCAGGCCAGGCAGATTTCCAGGCCGCCGCCGAGCGCCGTGCCGTTGATGGCGGCAGCGATCGGTTTGCCGCAGGTTTCCAGCTTGCGCAGTGCCTTCTGCAAGTGCCGGCATTCTTCGTACAACGACGTGAAATCGCCTTGCGGGTCGAATCTCTCCACAAGTGCGACGAGGTCGGCGCCCGCCATGAACGAATCTTTTGCGGACGTGATTACGACACCTCTAACGGCATCGTCCGTTGCTATGCGATCGACTGCTGCCGACAAATCCGCCAGGAACTCCGGCGTCATGACGTTCATCGTTCGTTCCCTGACGTCGATGGTCAGCTCTGCAATACCGTCCTTGTCGACCTGAAATTTTATTGTCTTCATCTGCATACCCGTTCAACTACACGCGTTCGATAATAGTGGCAGTACCCATACCGCCGCCGACACAGAGATTGACCAGCGCAGTACTGAGATCACGGCGTTCGAGCTCATCGAGCACCGTGCCCAGTATCATGGCGCCCGTCGCGCCCAGCGGATGGCCCATTGCGATCGCACCGCCGTTCACGTTGATCCGCTCATGATTGATATCGAGTCGTTGCATGAACAGCATCACCACTGATGCGAACGCCTCGTTCAATTCAAACAGATCGATGTCGGATGCAGTCATGCCGGCACGCTTCAACACTTTCTCGGCCGACGGCGCCGGACCGGTCAGCATAATCGTCGGGTCGGTACCGATCGATGCGAACGCCCGAATGCGTGCCCGTGGAGTAAGACCGAGTGATTTGCCAATACTCCGGGTACCCAGCAGTAGCGCCGCCGCACCGTCCACGATGCCGCTCGAATTACCGCCGGTGTGCACATGGTCGATGAACTCGACTTCGGGGTACTTCTGCAATGCGACCGCGTCGAAGCCGGCCTGGTCGCCCATCGCTGCAAACGCCGGCTTGAGGCCGGCCAGGTCTTCGAGACGGGTGCCGGGGCGTAAGTGTTCGTCGCGATCCAGCAGGGTGCCTCCCAGCAGATCGCGTACCGGAATGACCGATTTCGCGAAATAGCCGCGCTCCCATGCATGGGCGGCACGCTGCTGGCTGGCGACTGCGTAGGAATCTACGTCCGTTCGCGAGAAGCCATACTTGCTGGCAATGAGGTCCGCGCCGATTCCCTGCGGCACAAAATAAGTCTTGTAGGCGATGGCAGGGTCCGCGTGCAGCGCGCCGGAATCGGCACCCATCGGCACCCGCGACATGCACTCGACGCCGCCGCCAATCGTCATGTCCGACTGCCCCGCCATGATCTGTGCCGCTGCGACGTTGACGGCCTCGAGTCCGGAAGCACAAAAGCGGTTCAGTTGCGTGCCCGGCACACTTTGGTCGTAATCCGCATACAGCACGGCGGTGCGGGCAATGCAGCTACCTTGTTCGCCGACCGGTGACACACAGCCGAAGACGACATCATCGACTTGCGACGTGTCGAGTTCGTTGCGGTCGCGCAGGCTTGCGAGCACCTGCGCCGCAAGGTTCGCAGGTGTTACCTCGTGCAGCGAGCCGTCTGCTTTGCCGCGGCCTCGCGGCGTGCGCACGTGATCGAAAATAAATGCCTCTGTCATTATTGCAACCTGTTCAAGTCAGTTAATCCGGGCGTGCCTGCCGGCGTGGCGGCCAATATCAGCCGCAGGTGTAATTTCATGTCGTCGTTTGCCTTGCGAAAGTCGATAGATCCCGGGTTGACGAGCCACAGATAGGTCATACCCGATATGTAGGCGATGTAGTGCGCGGCGATGCTGCGCGCATCGGTATCCGGCCGGATCGTGCCCGCGGCGATCCCGGCGAGAATCCACGAAACTACGTCGTCCTGCTGGCGCTGATGTATGTTTACCGACGTCTGGCGATACTCAGAGCGCGGACTCGCAGCGCCGCAATAAAGTATCTGCAAAACGCGCGCATCGCGCGGCGAGTCGGAGACGAAGTGCAGGAATGCATCCAGCGCCGCACACATTGCATCGATGCCGGAGGCTTTGCCGACACCGCGCTTCAGGTATTCCAGCCAGCGTCGCGATACAGCCTTGCAGACCGCATCCAGCAAGCCGGCTTTCGACCCAAAGCGGTAGGTTACCAGTCCGCGGCTGTAGCCCGCCTTCTCGCCGATGGCCTGCAAGGTAGTCTTGTCCGTACCGTGCTCAAGGATCAGGTCGATCGCTGCCTCGAGCATGGCATGATCGGAAATCGCCGTACGTTCCGCCTGGGTCAGTGGTTGCCCATCGGGGACGGATTTCGCGGGTTGACTGGGCAAGGAGCGTGTCCCGGGACGGTGCAAACCGGCTGGCCGCAACAGTGGCGAGCACAATCCATTTTACTTGTTGGCGACAAGCAAGTGAGTATACGCGCCTGCCCGACCCGCCTCAAGTATGCGCCAGCGGGCTGCGGGCCGGCCCCTACTTGTTGCCACGCCGCGCTTCCGGGGTCGGCGCTTTGGCGGCCGGCGTACCGGC
>JBGTHC010000141.1:0-13028 GCA_041746375.1 Woeseiaceae bacterium | reverse complement strand
CGATCGCCCGTAATACGGGCTCCTACAAAATCCTCTTGATCGCCGGTAGTACTCGCTCCTGCAGGTTCTATTGCAGGATCTTTGCCACCACGCCTGCGCCTACCGTGCGGCCGCCTTCGCGGATCGCAAAGCGCAAGCCGTCTTCCATGGCGATCGGCGCGATCAGGTCCACCACCATCTGCACGTTATCGCCCGGCATCACCATCTCGGTGCCCTCCGGCAACTCGCAGGCGCCGGTCACGTCCGTGGTGCGGAAGTAAAACTGTGGCCGGTAACCCTTGAAAAACGGCGTATGCCGACCGCCCTCTTCCTTCGTCAGGATGTACACCTCGGCCTCGAACTTGGTGTGCGGCGTAATCGAGCCCGGCTTCGCCAGTACCTGCCCACGCTCCACTTCCTCGCGCTTCGTGCCGCGCAGCAACACACCCACGTTATCGCCCGCCTGGCCCTGGTCCAGAAGCTTCCTGAACATCTCCACGCCCGTGCAGGTCGTCTTGGTGGTCGCGTTGATACCGACAATCTCGATCTCGTCGCCAACCTTCACCACGCCACGCTCGATACGCCCCGTCACCACCGTGCCACGACCGGAGATCGAGAACACGTCTTCCACCGGCATCAGGAAATCACCGTCAATGGCGCGCTCCGGCTCCGGGATGTACGAGTCCATCTGCTCCACCAGCTTCTCGATCGACGGTACACCAATCTCCGAGGTGTCGCCGTCAAATGCCTTCAAGGCCGAGCCCGTGATGATCGGCGTGTCGTCGCCCGGAAACTCATACGTCGACAGCAGGTCCCGAACCTCCATCTCCACCAGCTCCAGCAACTCCGCGTCATCCACCTGGTCCGCCTTGTTCAGGTACACCACGATGTACGGCACGCCGACCTGGCGTGCCAGCAAGATGTGCTCGCGCGTCTGCGGCATCGGCCCGTCCGCCGCACTCACCACCAGGATCGCACCGTCCATCTGCGCCGCTCCCGTGATCATGTTCTTCACGTAGTCCGCGTGTCCCGGACAGTCCACGTGCGCGTAGTGCCGGTTCGCACTCTCGTACTCCACGTGCGCCGTCGCAATCGTGATACCGCGCGCCTTCTCCTCCGGTGCGTTGTCGATCTGGTCGTAACCGCGTACCTCACCACCAAACTTATCCGCCATGACCTTCGTCAACGCCGCCGTCAGCGTCGTCTTGCCATGATCCACGTGGCCGATCGTGCCGACGTTTACGTGCGGCTTCGTGCGTACAAATTTTCCTTTCGACATAGCTAAATTCCGGTTCTCTTGGCTTGTAAGGTAGTGGTGACAGTTTTTGGGGACAGTGACTTTACGCTCAGTCCAGGGTCACTGTCCCTCGTTATCAGCTCGCTTTTTTCATGACGCTTTCAGCGACATTGTTTGGCACTTCGTTGTACTTGAGAAACTCCATGGAATAGGTTGCGCGGCCCTGGCTCATGGAGCGCAGGTCCGTTGCGTAACCGAACATTTCTGCAAGCGGCACTTCGGCGCGAATGATCTTGCCCGACGGCGAGTCGTCCATTCCCTGCGGCAAGCCACGCCGTCGATTGAGGTCGCCCATGACGTCACCCATGTAGTCTTCGGGCACCACGACCTCAACCTTCATGATCGGCTCCAGCAGCACCGGGCTGGCTTTCTTTGCACCGTCCTTGAACGCCATCGAGCCGGCAATCTTGAATGCCATCTCACTCGAGTCGACATCATGGTACGAGCCGTCGTAAATGGTGACCTTCGCATCGACCACCGGGAATCCGGCAATGACACCGTTCTCCATCTGTTCACGGACGCCCTTGTCTACTGCGCCCACGTACTCCTTCGGTACTACGCCACCGACGATCGCGTTCACAAACTCGTAGCCGGCACCGGCTTCCTGCGGTTCCAGGCGCAGGTATACATGGCCGTACTGACCACGACCACCGGACTGGCGCACGAACTTGCCTTCCTGTTCGACCATCTTGCGAATCGTTTCGCGATAGGCCACCTGCGGTTTGCCGACATTCGCCTCGACCTTGAACTCGCGTTTCATGCGGTCGACGATGATGTCGAGATGCAACTCGCCCATACCGGAGATGATGGTCTGGCCCGACTCTTCGTCGGTATGCACACGGAACGACGGGTCTTCCTTCGCCAGTTTTTGCAGGGCGATACCCATCTTTTCCTGGTCGACCTTTGTTTTCGGTTCGACGGCAACGGCAATCACAGGCTCGGGGAATTCCATTTTTTCGAGCGTGATGATCTGTTTGAGATCGGTCAGCGTGTCGCCCGTGGTAACGTCCTTCAGGCCAACAGCGGCCGCAATATCGCCCGCCCGGACTTCCTTGATTTCCTTGCGGTCATTCGAGTGCATCTGCAGGATGCGACCGATACGCTCACGCCGCGTCTTGATCGGGTTGTAAATCGTGTCACCGGAGTTCAGCACGCCGGAGTAGACACGGAAGAAGGTCAGGTTGCCAACGAACGGATCGGTAGCAATCTTGAATGCGAGCGCAGAGAACGGCTCGGTGTCGTCGGCGTGCCGGAAGCCTTCCGAACCGTCGTCGAGAATGCCCTTGATCGCCGGCACGTCAACCGGCGACGGCATATAACGCACGACGCCGTCCAGCATCGCTTGCACGCCCTTGTTCTTGAACGCCGAGCCACACATAGTCACCACGATTTCGCTGGCCAGCGAGCGCGTGCGCAGACCGTGACGAATCTCGTCATCGGTCAATACGCCGTCGCCGAGAAACTTCTCGAGTAGCTCTTCATTGGCCTCGGCAGCGGCTTCGACCATTTTTTCGCGCCACTTGGTCGCCTCGGCCACGAGCTCGTCCGGGATTTCCCGCAGCTCGAAAGCCGTGCCCATGGTGGCGTCGTCCCAGTAAATCGCCTTCATGGCGACGAGATCAATGATGCCGGCGAAGGTCTCTTCCGCGCCGATCGGCAACTGGATCGGCACAGGGTTTGCCCCCAGGCGATCCCTCACCTGCTGCACGACGCGCAAAAAGTTCGCGCCGGCGCGATCCATCTTGTTGACAAAGATCAGTCGCGGCACCTTGTATTTATTGCCCTGCCGCCAGACAGTCTCCGTTTGCGGCTCGACGCCACCCACAGAACAAAGCACGGTGACGGCACCGTCGAGCACGCGCAGGCTCCGCTCTACCTCGATAGTAAAATCCACGTGGCCGGGAGTATCGATGATGTTGATGCGATGCTCTTCGAACTGCTGGTCCATGCCCTTCCAGAAACAGGTCGTTGCTGCAGACGTGATGGTAATGCCGCGCTCCTGCTCCTGTTCCATCCAGTCCATCACAGCCGCACCTTCGTGCACCTCGCCCATCTTATGCGATACACCGGTATAGAAAAGCACTCGCTCGGTCGTTGTCGTTTTGCCGGCGTCAATGTGCGCCATGATGCCGATATTTCGATAACGTTCGATGGGGGTATGACGTGCCACGGATTACTTCCTTAACTGATTGCAGGTTGGGAGACGCTTACCAGCGATAATGCGAGAAAGCCTTGTTGGCTTCCGCCATGCGGTGTGTGTCTTCCTTTTTCTTTACGGCCGTGCCCCGATTCTCGGCAGCGTCCATCAGCTCGTGAGCGAGACGATGTGCCATCGACTTCTCGCTGCGTTTGCGGGCGGCATCGATCAGCCAGCGCATGGCCAGCGTCTGGCGCCGCGATTGCCTGACTTCGACCGGCACCTGGTAGGTTGCACCGCCGACACGCCGCGATTTGACTTCCACGACCGGCTTGACGTTTTCCAGCGCCTGCTCGAGAAGCTCCAGCGCTTTGTCACCGCCGTGCGTGACTTTCTCGGATATGCGGTCGAGCGCGCCGTAAATAATGCGTTCAGCAACCGACTTCTTGCCGTCGTTCATGATCATGTTCATGAACTTGGCGAGCAAATCACTGCCGTACTTGGGGTCCGGCAGGATAGTGCGTTTCGGGGCCTGGGATCGTCTTGACATGGCTCGTCTCTGGAGACCGAACCGCGACGTTTCAGGTTAGCGGTTCAGCGGGTGGTTGATCAGGATTTGGGTCTCTTGGCGCCGTATTTCGAACGGCCCTGCCTGCGGTCGCTGACACCGGCACAGTCGAGCGTGCCGCGCACCGTGTGATAGCGAACACCCGGCAGGTCCTTGACGCGACCGCCGCGGATCAGGACCACTGAGTGCTCCTGGAGGTTATGGCCTTCGCCGCCGATATAGCTGGTGACTTCGAAACCGTTGGTCAGGCGCACACGTGCCACCTTGCGCATGGCCGAGTTGGGCTTCTTCGGCGTGGTCGTATAAACACGGGTGCAGACGCCGCGCTTCTGCGGACTGCCCTCGAGCGCCGGTACCGTACTCTTTGCGCGCTTGACCGAGCGCGGCTTGCGTACGAGCTGATTGGTCGTGGCCATGAGCCGTGTCCCTGAATTCGTTAGTGAAATCTGCCAATGCCAAAAAAACGGTGCGCTGAATGACACGCGCGCACCCACCGGCCAAACCTTATCCAGGTCTGGCCCGCGGATATGACCTATGAAACTTGTAAAACACTGAAAAATCAGATGTTTTACCGCTCATTCGCCGGTCGTTGTAAAGCCCGGTTGTAGCGAGCTTTCAGGCAAGGGCGGGCATTGTATTGATGCCCGCCGCGCAGTGTCAAGCCGCGCCCCGTTCGCTCAATTGCTCGATGATTCGGTAGCTTCGCTCTCTTGCTCTTCGTTTACCGGCGCCTCGTCCGCATCGCTCTCATCGGATTCCGCCGAAGCCTCCGTTTCGAAAACTTCCCGTGCTTCCCGCTCCAGATCCAGTTCGCGCAGCTGATCGGACAAATCCTGCTCGCGGGTGCGCCGGCGCTCCGCATGGTGCGCGTAGCCGGTACCTGCCGGAATGAGTCGTCCGACGATTACGTTTTCCTTGAGCCCGCGCAGGTCGTCTCTCAGCCCGCGTACTGCCGCTTCCGTCAGAACCCGGGTTGTTTCCTGGAACGAGGCCGCCGAAATAAACGACTCGGTTGCCAGGGATGCCTTGGTAATACCCAGCAATATCGGTTCTACCGTCAGCAGGTCTTTGGCCTGGACGTTCAGTTGGTCACAAACCTCCAGCCCGCGCGCCTTGTCGATCTGCTCACCGCGCAGGAAGTTGCTCTCGCCCGGATCGACAACCAGCACTTTGCGCAGCATCTGGCGGATGATGACTTCAATGTGCTTGTCATTGATCTTCACACCCTGCAGGCGGTAGACGTCCTGGATTTCACGCACCAGGTAATCAGACAGCTGCTCGACACCCTGCAAGCGCAGGATATCGTGCGGATTCGGTTCGCCATCGGCGATCACTTCACCGCGCACCACCTGCTCGCCTTCGAAGACATTCAGGTGGCGCCACTTCGGAATGAGCTCCTCGTGACTCTCACCCGCTTCGTCGGTAATAACAAGGCGTCGCTTGCCTTTGGTTTCCTTACCGAAGCTCACGGTACCGGTGTATTCCGCCATGATGGCCGGATCTTTCGGCTTGCGTGCCTCGAACAGGTCGGCAACACGCGGCAGGCCGCCCGTGATATCGCGGGTCTTTGACGATTCCTGCGGAATTCGCGCGATAACGTCACCGACAGATACCTTGGCACCGTCGCTCATACTGACAATAGCGCCAGAGGGCAACGCATAGACTGCCGGAATGTCGGTGTTGGCAAAGCAAACTTCCTTGCCGCTCTCGTCCACCAGCTTCAACATCGGCCGCAGGTCCCTGCCGGTCGAGCCGCGCTGTTTCGGATCGAGTACCACGACGCTGGTCAGGCCCGTGAATTCGTCGACCTGCTCGGTCACGGTCACGCCATCGGCAAAGTCGTCGAAACGCAGGTTGCCGGCAACTTCGGTCACAACCGGATGGGTATGCGGGTCCCAGGTAGCAACTACCTGGCCCTGGTCAACCGCCGCGGCGTCATCGACCGTAATCGTTGCACCGTAAGGCACCTTGTAGCGTTCGCGTTCGCGGCCGTGCTCGTTCATCACGGAGATCTCACCCGAACGTGACACGGCTACCAGGTAACCCTTGTGATGCTTGACGGTCTTGATGTTGTTCAGTTTGACAACACCCTTGCTCTTGATCTCGATGTTGCTGACAGCCGCTGATCGCGACGCCGCGCCACCGATGTGGAAGGTACGCATCGTTAGCTGCGTACCTGGTTCGCCGATGGATTGTGCGGCGATAACACCGACCGCTTCACCGATATTGATGCGGTGACCACGCGCAAGGTCTCGCCCGTAACATTGCGAACACACGCCGTAGCGCACTTCACAGGTGATCGGTGATCGCACCAGCACATTGTCGATCGACAATTCCTCGAGCCGGGCGACACTCGCTTCATCCAGCATGCTGCCAGCGTCGAACGCCACCTTGTCCGTACCGGGAATCAGCACGGCCTCGGCCACAACGCGGCCAAGCACCCGCTCGCGCAAAGGCTCTACCACGTCGCCGCCTTCTACCAGCGGCGACATGCTGACGCCGTTGCGGGTCTCGCAATCGACTTCGGTAACGACGAGGTCCTGCGCAACGTCGACAAGACGACGGGTCAGGTAACCGGAGTTGGCCGTCTTCAATGCGGTGTCTGCGAGACCTTTGCGGGCACCGTGCGTCGAGATGAAGTACTGCAATACGTCCAGTCCCTCGCGGAAGTTGGCCGTAATGGGCGTCTCGATGATCGAGCCGTCCGGTTTTGCCATCAGGCCGCGCATGCCGGCGAGCTGCCGGATCTGCGCCGCGGAACCACGGGCACCGGAGTCGGCCATCATGTAAATCGAGTTGAACGACTCCTGGTCGACTTCCTTGCCGCTCGCATCCTTGACGGTTTCCGAACCGAGCTTGTCCATCATCGCCTTGGCGACCTGATCGTTGGTCCGCGACCAGATGTCCACGACCTTGTTGTAACGCTCGCCTTCGGTTACCAGGCCCGACGCGTACTGGTCCTGGATCTCCTTCACTTCCGATTCGGCGACGGACAGGATCGATTCCTTTTCGTCCGGCACGACCATATCGTTCACGCCGATGGAAATACCTGCGATCGTTGCGAAGCGGAAGCCGGTGTACATCAGCTGGTCCGCGAACACTACGGTGTGCTTCAGCCCGAGGTTGCGATAACTGGCGTTGATGACGTTCGAAATTGCTTTCTTGGTCATGTCACGGTTAACGAGGTCGAAGCTCAAGCCTTTCGGCAGCAGGTTGGACAGCAACGCACGACCGACCGTCGTGTCGACGAGGCGCCTCGTGGTCGCCGTCTCGCCGTCGGCATTGGTGTCGTGCATCGGCACCCGCACCCTGACCTTGGCGTGCAGGTCGACAAAACCGCCGTCGTAAGCGCGGCGCGCTTCATCGACGTTGCTGAACACCATGCCTTCGCCCTTGGCATACACTTTCGCCCGGGTCATATACTAAAGTCCCAGTACGACGTCCTGCGACGGCACGATGCTCGGATCGCCGTTTGCAGGCGACAGGATGTTGTTGGACGCCATCATCAAAGCGCGGGCCTCGAGCTGCGCCTCGATCGACAGCGGCACGTGCACCGCCATCTGGTCGCCGTCGAAGTCGGCGTTGAACGCCGTGCAGACCAGCGGATGCAGCTGGATTGCCTTGCCTTCGATCAACACCGGCTCGAACGCCTGGATGCCGAGTCGATGCAGCGTCGGCGCGCGGTTCAGCATGACCGGATGTTCGCGAATTACTTCTTCGAGAATATCCCAGACTTCGGCGCCCTCTCGCTCGACCAGGCGTTTCGCTGCCTTGATCGTCGTAGCTTCGCCGCGCAACTGCAGCTTCGAAAAGATAAACGGCTTGAACAATTCGAGCGCCATTTTTTTCGGCAGGCCGCACTGATGCAGCTTCAGCGTCGGGCCCACAACGATTACCGAGCGACCCGAGTAGTCCACGCGCTTGCCGAGCAGGTTCTGGCGGAAGCGGCCCTGCTTGCCCTTGATCATGTCGGCCAGCGACTTCAGCGGTCGCTTGTTGGTTCCCGTAATAGCGCGTCCACGACGACCGTTGTCCAGCAGCGCATCAACGGATTCCTGCAACATGCGCTTCTCATTGCGCACGATGATGTCCGGAGCATTCAACTCCAGCAGGCGACGCAAACGATTATTGCGATTGATGACGCGACGATAGAGGTCGTTGAGATCGGACGTTGCAAAACGTCCGCCGTCCAGCGGCACCAGCGGGCGCAGATCCGGCGGCAGAACCGGCAGAACGGTCAATACCATCCATTCCGGCTTGTTGCCGGACTCGATGAACGACTCCAGCAACTTCAGACGCTTCGACAGGCGTTTGATCTTGGTTTCAGACCGCGTGGCGTTGATATCCTCGCGAACCTGCAACACTTCACGCTGCAGGTCGATCGTTGCCAGCATCTCACGTACGGCTTCGGCACCCATGCGGGCATCGAACTCGTCGCCGTACTGCTCGATCGCCTCGAGATACATCTCGTCGGTCATCAGCTGACCGCGCTCGAGCGGCGTCATGCCCGGCTCGACCACCACGAATGCTTCGAAATACAGCACCCGCTCGATCTCGCGCAGGGTCATATCGAGCATCAGGCCGATGCGGGACGGCAGTGACTTGAGAAACCATATGTGCGCCACCGGGCTTGCCAGCTCGATATGCGCCATGCGCTCGCGGCGAACTTTAGTCTGGGTTACTTCAACGCCGCATTTCTCGCACACGACTCCGCGATGCTTGAGACGCTTGTACTTGCCGCACAGGCATTCGTAATCCTTGATCGGCCCGAATATCTTGGCGCAGAACAGACCATCGCGTTCCGGTTTGAAGGTGCGATAGTTGATCGTTTCCGGTTTCTTGACCTCGCCAAAAGACCAAGAGCGGACCATGTCCGGCGACGCCAGTCCGATGCGAATCGCATCGAAGTCGTCAACGGGATTCTGGTACTTGAATAGTTTCAGAAGATCTTTCATCAGTCTGCTTCCAGTTCGATATTGATTCCCAGCGAGCGAATTTCCTTAACGAGTACGTTAAAGGATTCGGGCATGCCGGCATCCATTTCGTGTTCACCGTCGACGATGTTCTTGTACATCTTGGTACGACCCTGCACGTCGTCGGACTTGACAGTCAGCATTTCCTGCAGCGTATAGGCGGCACCGTAGGCTTCGAGAGCCCACACCTCCATTTCGCCGAAGCGCTGTCCGCCGAATTGCGCCTTGCCGCCCAACGGTTGCTGGGTAACGAGGCTGTAAGGTCCGGTGGAGCGGGCATGCATCTTGTCATCGACCAGGTGATTGAGCTTGAGCATGTACATGTAGCCCACGGTCACCTCACGATCGAAGGCCTGGCCGGTACGGCCGTCGTGCAATACCGACTGGCCGGTGTCGGACAGGTCTGCCAGCCGCAGCAGTTCCTTGATTTCGTCCTCGTTGGCGCCATCAAACACCGGCGTGGCGGTCGGCACTCCGTTGACCAGGTTGCCGGCCAACTCGAGCACTTCCGGGTCTGTCAGCGACTTGATGTCTTCGCTGCCGCCGCCGGTCTTGTTGTAGATCGTATCCAGGAACTGCCGAACCTTCGTGACCGACTCCTGGGCACGCAACATGTCGTCGATCTTCTTGCCCAGGCCTTTTGCAGCCCGGCCAAGGTGCGTCTCGAGCACCTGACCCACGTTCATGCGCGAGGGAACACCCAGCGGGTTGAGCACGATGTCGACCGGCGTGCCGTCTTTCAGGTACGGCATGTCCTCGACCGGAACAATCGTGGAAATCACGCCCTTGTTGCCGTGTCGGCCGGCCATCTTGTCGCCCGGCTGGACGCGCCGTTTAACCGCAAGGTAAACCTTGACCATCTTCAGGACACCCGGTGCCAGGTCGTCGCCCGCGGTGATCTTCGCTTTCTTTTCGTCGAAGCGACGATCGAACTCTGCGCGTTGCGACTTCAGGCGCTCGGCCGAACGTTCCAGCAGTTCCGTAGCCTCATCGTTCTTCAATCGGATCTCGAACCACTGCGGACGCGGCAATTCATCCAGATACGCCTGGGTTATCTTGCTGCCGGCCTTCAGCTTGTTCGGTCCGCCTTCGGCGACCTTGCCCGTCAATACCCGTTCGATACGCTGGAAGATGTCGTCTTCCAGGATGCGCAGAGTATCGTCGAGATCCTTGCGCACGCTTTCGAGTTCGGATTTCTCGATCGACAGCGCACGCGAGTCCTTGTCAACGCCATCGCGAGTGAAAACCCGCACGTCGATAACGGTGCCATCCATGCCCGGCGGGACGCGCAGGGACGTATCTTTAACGTCGGATGCTTTCTCACCGAAAATTGCACGCAGCAGCTTCTCTTCAGGAGTGAGCTGGGTCTCGCCCTTCGGCGTGACCTTGCCGACCAGGATGTCGCCTGCTTTCACTTCCGCACCGATGAAGGCTATGCCGGATTCGTCCAGCTTTGCCAATGCCGCATCGCCCACGTTCGGGATATCCGAGGTGATGTCTTCGGGACCGAGCTTGGTGTCACGAGCGACGCAGGACAACTCTTCGATATGAATGGTCGTGAAACGATCTTCCTTTACGACGTTCTCCGAGATAAGAATGGAATCCTCAAAGTTGTAGCCGTTCCAGGGCATGAAGGCGACGAGCAGGTTCTGCCCGAGCGCCAGCTCGCCCATATTGGTCGACGGACCGTCGGCCAGGACATCGCCGCGTGCAATCTGGTCGCCGCCTTTCACCAACGGCCGCTGATTGATGCAGGTATTCTGGTTCGACCGCGTGTACTTGGTCAGGTTGTAGATGTCGACGCCGGATTCGTATGCATCCGTCTCGTCGTCGTTCACCCGCACAACGATGCGTGACGCATCGACCGAGTCGACGATTCCACCGCGTCGTGCCACCACCGTAACGCCGGAGTCGACCGCCACGGCACGCTCCATACCGGTGCCAACCAGCGGCGCCTCGGAACGTAGTGTCGGTACTGCCTGGCGCTGCATGTTCGACCCCATGAGGGCGCGGTTGGCGTCGTCATGCTCGAGGAACGGTATAAGCGACGCAGCTACCGAGACGATCTGTCGCGGGGAAACGTCCATGTACTCGATGGTCGACGGGTCCGCCAGTGAAAACTCGTTCTTGTGTCGTACAGACACGAGGTCTTCGGTGAAGCGACCCGCCTTGTCCAGTTCCGCATTCGCCTGTGCGATCACGTACTGGCTTTCCTCGATGGCAGACAGATACTGGATATCGGTCGTCGCCTTGCCGTCGACGATTTTTCGATACGGCGTTTCGAGAAAGCCGTATTCGTTGGTTCGCGCATATACGGCGAGGGAATTGATGAGCCCGATATTCGGGCCTTCCGGCGTTTCGATAGGACATACCCGGCCGTAATGCGTCGGATGCACGTCCCGCACTTCGAAGCCCGCACGCTCGCGCGTCAGGCCACCGGGGCCCAACGCCGATACGCGGCGCTTATGCGTCACTTCGGACAGCGGGTTGTTCTGGTCCATGAACTGCGACAACTGGCTGGACCCGAAGAATTCCTTCACGGCCGCAGCCACCGGTTTGGCGTTGATCATCTCCTGCGGCATCAGGCCTTCCGTTTCCGCCTGGGTCAGCCGCTCCTTGACAGCACGCTCAACACGCACGAGACCGACACGGAACGCGTTCTCGGCCATTTCACCGACACTGCGCACGCGGCGATTGCCGAGGTGATCGATGTCATCCACGGTACCGTAACCATTACGAATGTCGATCAGGGTCTTCAACACATCGAGGATGTCTGAATTATCCAGGATGCCGCTGCCCTCGGACGTGTCACGACCGACGCGCCGGTTGAACTTCATGCGACCGACTGCCGAGAGATCGTAACGATCCGCATTGAAGAACAGGTTCTGGAACAGGTTCTCCGCCGCTTCCTTGGTGGGTGGCTCGCCCGGACGCATCATGCGATAGATTTCGACGAGCGCTTCGAGACGTGTGGTCGAGGGATCGATCCTGAGCGTATTCGAGATATACGGCCCGCGATCGAGATCATTTACGTACAAGGTACGGATATGCTCGATCTTCTTTTCGATCAACAGCGAAATCAGTTCCACGGTCAACTCGTCGTTCGCCGCCGCCAGCAGTTCGCCGGTTTCGGTGTCGATAACGTCGTGTGCGAGGACCTTGGCTTCCAGGTACTCCGGAGGCACGACCAGCCGGTCGACCTTAGACTGTTCCATTTCCTTCACGTGCTTCGCGGTAATACGGCGGCCTTCCTCAACGATCAGCTTGCGACCCAGCTTGATGTCGAAAATAGCGGTCTCGCCCCGCAGGCGCTGTGGCACCAGTCCCATGCGGATTTCCTTATCCGACAGGTAGAAGTCATTGGTCTCGAAGAACGTGTCGAGCATCTCTTCGTTCGACAGGCCCAGTGCACGCAGGATAATTGTCACCGGCAGCTTGCGGCGTCGGTCGATGCGCGCGAACACGCAGTCTTTCGGGTCGAACTCGAAATCGAGCCACGAACCCCGGTAAGGAATGATGCGCGCCGAGAACAGCAGTTTGCCTGACGAGTGCGTCTTGCCCTTGTCATGATCGAAAAATACACCGGGCGAGCGATGCAGCTGGGAGACGATAACGCGCTCCGTGCCGTTGATCACGAACGTGCCGTGATCGGTCATCAGAGGCATTTCACCGAGGTACACTTCCTGCTCGCGAATGTCTTTTACCGGCTTCGGCGTGCCGCTTGCTTCCTTGTCATAAATGACCAGCCGCACTTTGACGCGGATCGGCGCAGCGTAGGTCAGCCCGCGCATCTGGCATTCCTTGACGTCGAATACCGGGTCGCCGAGGCGATAACTGACGTACTCAAGCGCGGCGTTGCCCGAATAGCTGACTATCGGGAAAACCGTCTTGAACGCAGCATGCAGCCCCATATCGATACGCTTTTCTTCCTGCTCGTCGAGCTGCAGGAACTTGCGATACGAATCGAGCTGTATGGAAAGCAGATACGGCACCTGCAGAATGGTCGGCCGCTTGCCGAAATTCTTGCGGATGCGCTTTTTCTCGGTGAATGTGTAAGCCATTCGAGATTACCCT
>JBGTHC010000140.1:0-1794 GCA_041746375.1 Woeseiaceae bacterium | reverse complement strand
CACCACCGCAGTGAGAGCAAGCGAAACGTTCGAGTAAAAGCAAGCATCTTCAACCCAGCCATCGGCGGATTGCACCGCGTCCTTGACGCAAGCAGTTGCTTCGTGACGATCGCGAGTGGTGACAGCGCTAAAAGATACTCGCGGCATAGCCATGATCGCTAACTCTACTGGCCTTTTTGGCGCGCAAAAGGAGCTTGAGAAACACATGGGCGGTTTCAACGCTTCGTAAAGTAGGCGCGAGCGTCTCGTAATGGGTCGTCAGCGGGTGGTCGGCTCTTGGCGTCCGTCAAACGCCTACCGATCGGCACGAGCTGGGTGGAAAGCTGACGTTGACGTCACCGGCCGTGGTCCTTTTCAATGACTGCCGGGTCCAGCCTCAGGAAGCGAGCCGCATTATCGTAGTAGATGCCGCGGCGCTGCGCGGGCGTGAGAAAGGCTGCGCCCTCAATCCGTTCGATGATCGGCGCGTAGTCTTGATCGTCCGAGCCTAACACGATCCGATTTGCGAACCCGGCGTTCACCAGGGTTTGGAGAGATGCATCGTGCAGCGCTCGAGGTCCAACGCTATTCAACACCGACATATCTACAAACACATTGGGGTAGTCGCGCAACAGCGACAGCGTCTCTTCGAGATAGTCGAACCCGACGTGCTGCAGGACGATCCACAAGCCCCGATGCCGCTGGAGCACAGGGCGCAGCAGCGCGGGATTGCCATAGCCGGCCTCATATTTTGGGCAGCAGCCATCGTGACGGCGCGGTCCTTGGCCTGGACCCGGTCCGCGGCCGATATGAACGAACGCGGGAACATCGTGGTGAGCAGCCAGCGACCAGTAATCGGCCATGGCCGGATCATCGGGGGCAATGCCCGCATAGTTGAAGACCAGCTCACCAATCCCCGCCAGTGCTCCTGCGGACATCTGCTGGTTGAGCCATGCAGCATCGGGCAGCGGGCCGTCCGTATCGACAGAGCACCACTTCCGCTGCGCCGTAAGCTCGGGACACGGAAACATGGGACTGAGTAAAGGCCGGAAATTCTCGTCGCTGCGATAGCGAGCAACGTCTTCCCTCCCGGTGATGAACAGCGCCGACGAAACAACATTGTGCACACGCAACGTCTCCTGAATAGACGCAAGGGCAGTATCATCTGGATCGCCCGGCCAAGGAGTGTGGCGGTGTAAGTCAATGATGGGCTGGAGCCCGACAGGTCGAGGCTCCGCGTGCATACAGCCGACGAGAAGCAGCGCGAGTGCTGCCCCCCCCGTACCTTTTCACATTCTCCATCCTGCCTATCCCCCCGATTGACTCGGCCGGTCGGCTTGTCATCCTAGGGCCTACTCGCAAGTCCGCAATTGGGTCGTTACCGGCTGGTCCGCTCTTGGCCGGCGCCACGCTCGGTAGCTAGGTCGCGAGCTGGGGTGGAAAGACGTCCGGCGGGTTTCGGATGGCTGCGCGCCTTACGTGCCGGTCAACACGCAGCTGCTGACACGTCGAGTATGCCAAGCTACGCTACCTGATATTTGCGACTGCAAACGTTGCGTCCGGGGGTTTGGAATGAAAGACTATTCGAGCATCTCGCTTGCCGACGCTCGACGCGACTATCTCGCGTCCAGCACCACAGCAATGCCTATCGGAGGAGTGCTGGCGTGGGCGGGTCTGGCAATCGCAGCCTATTTGCTCGGAGATCGCCTGCCGGCTTTTGTACCGTTTATCGCTGCGGCTATACCTTTTCCGCTTGCCCTTTTGATCGACAAGGCGCGTGGAGAACCGGGCATTCAGCGAGAAAGTCGGCGGAAC
>JBGTHC010000139.1:0-4167 GCA_041746375.1 Woeseiaceae bacterium | reverse complement strand
GGGCGAGCTCGGGCCGCTCGGCGCGGCTGCCGGAGACCGTCTCGGCATAGACCCGCTCGCAGCCCGCGGCGCTCAGCGCGTCGCGCTGCAGGTCGAGGTTCTGGTCCACCGTCGAGACGCGTGCATAGCCGATCCGCATCGCGCGAGTCTAGGAAACCCGCCGGATTCCGGCAAACGGAACCTTGATTGATGAAACCAGTTTCCGGGTCTTGTTCTCTCCTCCAGGCGCGCGCGCCGGCGGGAACGGCCATTTTCCGGAAATCGGACGTTTCGTGGAACCCGCTGGAACGCCGATCCTGAGAAGTGCCCAAGCGCCGCAGGCGCTCGCACGGTCGATCCATGAAACGCGTGTCGCTTGCGTCCGGCGGACCAAAGCCGCCGGACGCCGCTGGAAGACCTTAGGGGTCCGCTTTTGGTTCATACCCCTTCCGGCGCGTGCACGAAGTTGTCGATCACGCCTTTGCGGATGAAGACGCCATGCTTCGTTCCACCAGCATGCAGGGCGCTGCTTCCGCTGACCGTCACAGCCGTACCGCCCTGAGGTGTCACAGTAGTCGAGACGCTGTTGCCGTCCAGCGTGACGGTCAGCGTTCCTGTACCAATTGAAGCATTGAAAGTCTTACTTGCCGATACCGCAGAAGCGACATCATTTACCACGTGAACCAGTGAAATAGAGCCTCCATCTAGCATCGCTCGCCAGAAGTTGGTGGCGTTGACAAAGCGGAAAATGATGCCGATCCGGTCATATCCTGCATTCGCGACAAGATCGTAATCGATTGAAAGCACACCTTGCGACTGAAATGTCTCGATGACGAAAGCACCTACATTACCGCTACCTTTTGAAAGTCGACCACCAGATATGCTTAGAGAGTCGTTGTTTGCCGCAACGCCGAATATATTGCTGATTCCGGCTTTCTGCCATGTCTGGCCAACGGCTCCAGTCGTCGGTGTTCTTGCTTCAATACTTCCGTTCGGCGAATCGAAGTTGTCGCTCGTCATTGCACTCACCGATTCGACAACAAGGCTCTTGACGCCACTTTCGCCGCCGAGCCCGATCGCGTTGCGACAACGCATCCGCACCTGGATCTCGTTGGGTCCGGTCTTGATCGACGGTCCCAGATGAGGAATGTTGACGCTGCCCATAGGGAGCCAGCCTGACCAGCTGCCGTCGGCGACCCGCCAGTTGTACTCGACCCCGGTGATCGGCTTGTTACCATCGAATGGTAGATCGAGTATATGAATCGAAACACTTTCGGCACCGGTGTCTATCAATTTGAACATTTGCCGTGTCATCTTGGCTGGCGCAGTCTTTGTCGTGACGAAGGATGTCGCTGTCATCGTGTCCATGACATTGAACCAGACCTTGGAGAAGCACTTGTGGTCCCAGTTACGGCGTGCGCTGTGGCCTGTCGTCGCCGTGCCGCTGTCGACGCCTGCCGGGTTGAACTCGCCATCATTACCCTGGCTGGCGTTCAGCCACGCCTTCGACATGCTCATCCACTCTTCTGCAAATCGCGTATATCGATCGAGAATAGGACCAGTCGCGTCGTAGTAGTCACCTGCATCCGTTGCCTTCAGCAGCGGCGTCATCAGCGAGCACTGCGGCGAGTGCAGCCGCATATAGGCGACGTCGTTGTCGCCTGGCCAGCTGGTCGTGTCCCTGGACGGCGAGCCGACATTCGGGTTTGTGAAAAAGATGCCTGCGCCGTCCGAGATATCATGGTCACCTTGGTAGGCATGCCAGCAATCCCGCATCCCACTCAGAGTTCGACCGGCAGGAATTGTCACACTTGTGATCTGACTGCCATTGTCGGCGACCGTCATACCGAGACGCTCCAGCCGGGCCCGTTCGGCTGCGACGCTGTCATCGGGCGTATACGGAAAGGTATAAACCGCCGTCGTGGAGTTGACTGTCCGGCCGTTGGCGCAGCCTGAGAAGACCTGCGGACCATTATCCCGACGGTAGGCCAGCTTCTGGGCTTCGGTGGTTCCAGGCGCTGTTCGGACCGAGGTGTCGACGCCAACAAGATCGGCGCGTGGCACGCGACGCCCGAGGACATCGCGACCGGTTACACCGCTGGCGCCTCCAGCAGCTGCAGCCTGGCAGTCTTCCCAGGAAATGATGTTGCAGCGGCCGACGCCGTTGTCGTTGGAGTCCTCGCCCTTCCACCCGTAGTCGGCCCGATACATGCCGTATTGCAAGGCGCCGCGGATGCGATGATCACCCATGACGGTTCCGACCCAGATCACCGGGGCGGTCCAGGAATAGAAGTATCCCAGGTTGCCCACCCAACGCCCTGAGAGATTGGCGCCGAGCACGTCGATCTGCCGCTGGATCGCTGCCTTGGCGAACTTCATCCGCAGCTCCATCGGCAGGTTGGACGCCATGGCGAAGACGCAAGGCCAGGCATAGTCCTGCCGCTGCACCTGGTGGTAGGTCGCGGCCTGGCTGTCGGGGAAGAGCGCGCGGCCATCCGCCGAGCCGCTGCCGATCGGGATCGCCGGCCGCTTCAGCGACCGCTCGATCCAGTCGTCATCATCCGGCAAACCGCCTGGATCCAGTGCGAATTCAGGCACGCGCGACAGGTCGATCTGGGCCGTGTTCATGACACGCTTGCGCCACATATCGCCATTGAGGTGCGCGGCCGGACGGAAGCTGCCGACCGGTGGACGCTCACGCAGCACCGTGAGAGTTATTTCTTCGTATATGGTGCTGTTGGGGTGGTTCTCCGGCGCACTCCGCACCTGTACGAGAATGGAACCAGGCAGGATGTTCGTGCCATAGAGGTAGTCCACCTCCGTGGTGTACCGACCGTTCCGGCTGTCCCAGGCCTGCTTCCTGAAATCCAGGTCGATCGAGATGCCGTCACGGCGCCGAGCTTCGCCTCCCGCCGGCGGCGTATCGGTGTTCCTGACGAATTCCCTGACCAGGACATATTGCCAGCCATAGCTTTCGCCGAGCGGGTACTCGCCCCCGGCAGTGCTGTAACCGCGTGTTGCTCGCAGCGTCAGGACATGCGATGTCGCTGTCGCGGTGAACTCGCCGCTTTCGCGCACGAATGCCGTCGTGCTGCCTTCCATGCCAACGATGCGCGTGTTGCTGCCGCCAACGTTGACGAGGACTTCCCGAACGCTGCTCACGCCGCGAGCTTCAGCATCGACCGTATAACTGCGACCGACGGTCAGTCCGGTCAAAGTCGTTGTCGCCCTGACTTCTGTCGGAGAAGAATTATCGATCGATGTCAGGTTCAGCCATTTGTCGCCATTGCTCTGGGTATAAACGCTGAGCACGGTGTTAGATCCTGCGGTCCAACCAGCGGTATTGGCAAAATTCTGCCCATTGCTGACGAACTGCTGGTTCCCGACCAGCTTCTTGCCGGGGTCAGAAGATGTGACTTTCAAAGTGCCGGTCGGATCGACCGCCCACCATTCGCCATCCTCCCATTTGCCCATCTCAACGGTCTTGTTCACCGTGAAGCCGATGTGGTTGCCACTGTGGGCGACGATTTCATCGACCGTGTTCGACATAATTGGTGAATAATTGGCAGTGACAACCACGATCTCCGGATCCGACCAGGAGCCTGCCACTCCGTCGATAACCCAGCGCCAACGCAGCGTATGCGAGCCGGCGCCAAGATAACCGCTTTGCCCGGTTTTGCGCGTGAGCCAGACGACAGGGATCATCGAGCGCAGCGTGTTGGCCGTCCCGAGCTCGGGGCGGTCAAGCGCATGCGCGGTCACGCCGTTATCGATCGTATATTCCGCGGCCACGCTGGTCGCATGATCGGGATCGCTCAGACCCAGGAACGCATGCGCGCGACCATCAAAATTATTCGTCCATGCGCCAACGGTAACAGGCGTCGGGAGAGGCTCTTCGCCGCCGCCGCCGCCGCCGCCGCCGCCAACGGTGATCGTGAACTGCTTTTCGAAGAAGCCCGCCGTGTCCTCCGCGCGGATCTCGACTATGTGCGAGGATGCGGCTCCGGCCTGGACGGTCGCAGCGAGCTGAAGCTCGTTGCCGTCGGCGATACGGAACTTTCCGTCAGGATCGGCGACGATCGAGTAGGTGATCGTCCCCTTGCCGTCCGAGTAGATTTTGGCGACAAAGCTGCCTGCCGGTGCTCCATCGGCCACACCCATTGATGACAGCGCAATGTCGCTCGGCGC
>JBGTHC010000138.1:0-4043 GCA_041746375.1 Woeseiaceae bacterium | reverse complement strand
TTGGCGTAGACGGGATCAACCTGCTGCGCGAAGACAACGTCGAATTCTGCATCAATGATGGCGGCCTGCTTTGCCAACAAGATGTCAGCGACCGCCGCATCATCGGGGGTATCAGCGTAAAGTTTTGATATTCATCCAGTTCGGACATTTCGCCAGCTCGCCAGCTCGCCAGGACAAGACCGGAAACGAGGGATATACGCCATCGCCTCCGGCCTCATTGTCGACCTGACCTTACCCCCACCTTTCATCCAGCGGCAACCAGAGACCGACAACTGTTGTTGCGCATGAGCGCTGGTGAAGCAATGGGCGGGGTTAACCCCGCCCATTGCTTTTCGAGTTCGGCAGGGAACGCTGCCGGGGTGGCGTAACCGAGCGAGGAGTGCGTCCGCTCGGTGTTGTAATCATCGACCCAGCGCGCGAGGATCGAGCGGGCCTGACCGATCGTGAAAAAAATGCGTCTCGTTGAGCAATTTGTCGCGCATGCGACCATTGAAGCTCTCGACGAACCCGTTCTGCATCGACTTGCCCGGCGCGATGTAATGCCATTCGATGCCGGCATCGCCGGACCAGGCGAGCACCGCGTTCGAGGTCGGCTCGGTCCCATTGTCGCTGACGATCATCTTTGGCGCACCCCGCTCGGCGATCAGATCAGTCAGCTCGAGTGCTCGACATGCCGTGCTTGCGGCACAGCTCTATTACCGCCGCACCTGCCTCGGCCTCCTTCAGGATACCAATAATCTGCTCTTCCGAAACTGCTTCCGCCTCATCTGTCCGTCCCTTCGAGGGGCCGGTCTCTAGTTCCAGGTGGATGAAGAAACGGGGGTAACGTCACCCGCATATGCGCAGGCTTTTTAGGAAACTGGGACAGTGACGGGCGCACCCGGGTTCACGGGGCTCCTAAAGCTCCCTCCGCCTTTCGATGCGTTGGAACGGTCGGGTAGCCCCGGTGAGTCACGATTGCGCGTCAGCGATGATCTAATATGATCTAATATGCTCATAAAAGACTTGACGTAATTGTGTTGTGCGTGTGTCTTGGGTGAAGGACCAAAAGTGTCCAAAGTTGGGTGGGAATTGTCATGAAGCGTTCTATTTCTGCAAGCGCGCGCATGTTAGGCGGCGCGGCCATGTTGGTGTTTCCGGCTGTGGCTGCTGCGCAGACCACGACTCCGCCCGAAGCCGAAAACGAAATCGTCGTTACGGGCCTCCGCGCTTCTTTGGAACGCGCCGCCGAGATCAAGCGTAATGCAGATCAGGTGCTCGATGTGGTAACTGCCGACGATGTCGGAAAGCTGCCCGACGCCAACGTGGCAGAGGCGCTTCAGCGTGTTACCGGTGTTCAGATCACTCGCGTGTTCGGTGAGGGCCAGTCGGTGTCGATCCGGGGCCTGCAACAGGTGCGCGTCGAAGTCGATGGGCGCACGCTGCTCGGCTTTTCCGCTCGACTGTCCCCGCCGGAGAATGAGCAGCTCGGCCGGTCATCCGGCCTCGACACCGTACCATCCAGCCTGTTCGGCCGCCTAGAGGTGCGCAAGTCGCCGCTCGCCAGCCAGGTAGAGGACGGGCTTGGCGGTTCGGTCAATCTCGTCACGCCGAAGCCGTTCGATTTTAAGGAAACCACCGTGTCGGCGCGGGCAACGGGCACCTATTCGGAAGGATCGGAACAGTTCGAGCCGGGATTCAACGCGCTAGCCACGACCACTTTTGCCGAGGGGCGTATCGGCGTCCTGCTGGCTGGTGAATATCAGAAGCGCACGACCACGATCCAGGCATTTGAGCGCAACAACTTTTTTTCCACCAGGAATGGCGGTGCGGCCACCGCGCCTACGCTGTTCCGGCCTAATTCGCTCCGGTATGAACAGTTCAACACCGATCGTTCGCGTTATGGTGTCAGCGGCGCGGTGCAGTTCGAGATCATTCCCACCGACCTGATCCTGACCGTCGACGGCATTTACTCAAAGCTGGAGACGGAACGCAATCAGCAGGCATTCACCTGGACCAACGGCACCAATGTCATCACCAGTCCTACGCTGGTCGATAATTTCATAGTCGCGGGCAACAGCGTCGGACAGCTGGAAATTTTGGGCAATCGCCGCGCCGAACCGACAACCAGCCAGCTGTACGGCACCAATTTAAAATACACGCCGGGCAAGTGGACGGTCGAACTCGACGCCTATTACAGCCGCGGCACGCTGCTTCAAAACATTGATCAAATCACGTTTCGTACCGCGGCAAACAACAACGTCGCTGGCACATTCGACTTTGCTGCAGACGGCGGGCCGAGCCTAGTGCTGAACCCGGCGTTCAATCTCAACAGCATTGCCAGTTTTCCGCGCCTATCGCTGGTATCGACCGAATTGCGCGGTGTGATCGAGGAGTATGTCGGCCGCGCCGATGTCAGCTATGAATTCGACAGCGGCATAACCTTGCTCGCCGGTGGGCGCTATCGCAAGCTCGATGCCCGGACGCAGGCGTTCAATACCCAGACCGCCAATTTCGCGCCATTCCCCGCGAACAACCCGCTGATGACCAGTGAGATCAGCCCGCTGTATGTCGGCATGGTCGATCCGGACTTTTTCATCAACGATCTGGACGTGACATTTCCGCGTGAGTTCATCGTGCCGATCATCGATCGCGGCTTCACCATGCCCCGCGCGTTGCAATCCGGAGCGGTCGTCGGACAGCCGAATGCGAACAGCGCCTGAGATTACGACCTGACCGAAAAGACGTTTGCCGGCTATCTGATGTTCCAGGCTGACGATGTGGTGCTGGGCATGCGAACTCGCGCCAATGCCGGCGTCCGCTTAGTAAACACCGATTTCAGCGTGCTCAGCTTTGTCCGCACGGTGGCCGCACCTGCACCAGGCACCATTCTGCCGACCCGGGTCGATACGGCAAACTATACGCAGGTGCTACCCAGCGCCAACATCGCCTTCAACGTCACCGACGATTTCCTGGTGCGCGTGGCCGCATCTCAAACGCAGCAGCGCGCTGGTATTGCCGAACTCGCACCGTCCACATTCGTCGCGGTGCTGAACGGCACAGCCAGCGGCGGTAACGCCCAGTTGCGTCCGACGGTTTCGACGCAGGCCGATCTCAGTTTTGAGTATTACATCAATCGAAGCTCGCTGATTTCCGGCGCTTTTTTCTATAAGGACGTTCAGGATTTCGTTGCCAACGAAACGGTGCTCGCCGTGTTCGAGGAAACGGGCGCTACCCCCATACCCTTTACCCGCCCCGGCAATATTGGCTCGGCCAAAGTCAAGGGGTTCGAGGTCGGTGTACAGCTGTTCTTTGATTTCCTGCCTTCACCGCTGGACGGCTTCGGCTTTATTGCCAACTACACCTATTCGGACTCAAAAGATCAGGCGGGCAATCCTCTGGTCGCGGTTTCGAAGAACAGTTACAATCTGATCGGCCTCTATGAAAAGGGGCCGCTGTCCGCGCGTGTCGCCTATAACTACCGCGACGAAGCAGTATTCAGCTTTACCCAGGGACGCCCCGATTTCATCGGTGCCCGATCACAGCTGGATGCACAGATCGGTTTCGATCTGACCGAAAATATCCAGTTTCAGGTTCAGGCACTGAACCTCAGCCCGGTAGACTCGGCGACGCAGGAATATAGCGTAATACCGGTCGCCCTAAACAGCTACGCCTTGTCAGAGCGTCGTTATACGGTCGGCCTGCGCGTCAAGCTCTGACGAAGCCAAGGCACGAGCCTGCGTTGATGCGCGGGGAGCTTGCTTCCCCGCGTCGGCGCGGTTCTTTTATCGATTTTTTAAAACGGCTTACATTGATCGAAGCTACCGCGCTGACGATGCGGTCGGTGTGAGCGTGCGAAGGTCGCAAGCAACATCTACATGAAAAGCAAAAGGGAGATCGCCGCGCCCATGGCGATTTCGCCGCGGGCATTGGGGTGCAGGTGATCGCCCGAGTCATAAGCGTCCAGCAGGCGTTGGGGATTAGCCGGATCGCGGACGACCGCGTCGAGATCGACGATCGCATCAAACATACCCGCGGTGCGAATCCAGTTGTTCACCGCCTGT
>JBGTHC010000137.1:0-16141 GCA_041746375.1 Woeseiaceae bacterium | reverse complement strand
TTCAGTTGCCGAAGCACGGCCGCGCTAATCATCCCGTGCCGCCGGCGAAAATGTCTCAACGTCGGCCAATACCGGCTCCAGAAAGTCCCCGTAGCGGCGCCAGCGGCCTATCGAGCCTGAGCAGATCGGCTGCCTGACCTGCCAGCGACTTGGAGTGGTAACCACTCGCTCTTGTTCGAGGCGTTCACCCGTGGGCCTGCCGTAGTCAATGACTCGGAGTGCGCCGACGATTCCATGGCGGATGGTGATTCAATATACGCTGTTAAGCCAAAGAGCCCGGAACGAGCTCCAGACCATTGACCTGTGCGACGACAGCATGCCAGCCGCATCCCTGAACCGGAACTTCAGCGTTTGGCCAGTATGTCGAGCCTGGGTCGACGCGCTCGGCTGCTGCCTCATCGCCGCAAGCGTCGCTCAGGCGCAGCAGCCCTAAGTCGAAGCAGAGCCGAACAACCAGCCCGAGACCACAACCGGATTCCGCGCGACGGCGAACCTGATGGGCGACATGCCCGGCGGCGACCAGGACGCGGACGGCGGGGGAGGAGCCACGACAAACGACGACGCCTGGCAGTGGAGCATGGAAAAAGCTATCGCCGATAACATCGTTAGAATGAGGAGCTAGTAAGCATGATGGATTCCAAGCAATTAGAGATCGTTGCGCTGCCAGCGGGGACAACAGTGTTGCTGCGGCGACGCTTTTTTACGCTCATGGTGCTGGCATCGAGCCTGTTCGGGTTCGCGACGAACTCGATTGCACAGCCGGAGGACGCGGCTACATCTGATGAGGTTCAGCAGGCGGCCGACGCGATTCGAGAGGCCTATGACGCGGCACACCTCGCCCTCAAGGACTTCCCTCGCGATCGGTTTGCGACTGATCCGGCGCTGGATGCGAGCGACTACGATAGTGAGGCGATTGCGAAGTGGGTTGACCAAAACACGCGCTGGGTGCCATACCGCGGTATTCTGCGTGGCGCTGAAGGTGTGTTGTTGGATCGCAAGGGCAACAGCCTCGACCGCAGCCTGCTGCTGGCGCGGCTGCTCGAGGACGCTGGCTACGATGCTCGTCTGGCCCGCGGGCACCTCTCCGAGGAGGCCGCGGAAGCCATGTTGTCGCGGTCCGCAACGATCGACATCGCGGCGTCGCCGAGCGCGCCGATCTTCCGGGACGAGATGGTCCGTGCGGCGAAGCGGGCACAGGGCGAAGCGGCTGCACTGGCCGAACTCGTTGGTTCACTTCCAAACCGCGACAGCCCGGAAGTCCGCAAGGCCGTCGCCCATCATTGGTGGGTGGAGGCGTACCAGGATGGCGGCTGGACCGCGGTCGATCCGTTGCTGACGGGACCGCTTGCTGCATTGCGTCCCGATCCGGAGGAACGCCTCTCCCCGGAAACGTTACCGGACTCGCTCTTTCACAAGGTAACGATTCGTGTCGTCATCGAACGGTGGGAGGCTGGTGAAACGGTGGAGGAAGTTCCGTTCGAGCATTCTTTGCGGGCGGCTGACGCCCCCTATCACGATTTCGAGCTTCTGTTCGAGCCGTTTCAAGTCGAGCCGGCCCCCGAGGGTTCATCAGTTGTTTCGGAGGCCGAGGCAGTCGCCGAGACTGCCCAGGAATGGTTGCCTGTTCTTCGCCATGGCGGCGATTTCATTTACCAAGAGGCGTTCGATCGCGCGGGCAATCTCCTCCGGCGCAAGCCAGGGGAAGTGGCCATCGCACGCAAATTGGAAGAGGCCAACTCGGCGCTTCAGGGACTGGGGAACTCGGCCGAAGCTGATCCGACCCACCTGACGGCCCTTTGGCTCGAATACCGGATCGAGCTACCAGGCCGGGAGCCCAACAGCGTACGGCGTGAGATTTTCGACATCATCGGTCCGGGTCGTCGACAACGAGCAATCGTGGGACAGAGTCTGGACGCCGCGGCAATCCGCGAACGAGGTCGGTTGCTGATGGGGACCCATCGAATCCTCGTAACGAGCGCAGAACCGCCACCGATTGCTTTAGAGAAGTCCGTGCTGGAACTGTGGGCGAACCAAGGACCGCAGATTGCCGCTCTGGTGCGCCTGGCACGGGGTGCTGAAGACGACGAAGTAGTTGCGAGAGCGTACCGCGAACCGTTGATGGCACTCGACCTGTTGGTTATGGCGACGGCCAGGCATCAGCTCTCCCCATATCCGTCATCGATCTATCTCGCCAGCCCAAATATTCTGACCGCTCACTTCACGTTGAAGATTGATGATTCCTTTGACGTCCAGCGAGCATTCGACGTGGTCGTCAACGACGTCGGTGCCATCGGCAACGGCACCGTTCCGGCCGCCCGGATGCGGCTGGAGCAGGGCGTATTGGACACAATGATGGAGGCCGCAATGGCGGAGCCGGACGAAAGGTCGGGGAATGCTGCCGACTTGTTCGCGTTGCGGGGAGGGGCGACGGGAGGATGGCGCATGATCAATGCCGAGTCGCCAAACACGCAATTGCCGGATGCGGTTCGCGCGCGTATCGCGGACGCACTCGCGGACGGACGGATCGTCGTGGCTCCCGGCCAGCTCGGTGACGACATGGAACCAGCATGGTGGGAGATCGACCCGGCCACCGGCACGACACTTGGTATCGGGCCCAAAGGCTGGGGCGCGGTAATTACTGGGGATCAGGTCACCCGCGCGATCATGTTGCAATTGGGCAAAAAGGCCGGAGAGAAGGTCTTGTTCCGTGCGTCCTGCAAGGTCGCGGTCGTTGTCCTGAAGGCGACGGGACATATCACGATCGTAGGTGGCGCAGCTATGCGTAGTGGATACGCTTTAGCCATGCTCGCGTTGAATTGTTAGTTGGCGCTCCGGTTGCTTGCTAAATTGCGATTTCGATCCAATGATCGGAGGCGCGTATCCAGAAGCACAACTGAACTAGCGGCACGGCCGCCAAAACGAACCGATAGGCGCCCTGCTCCAGTTCGCTTGAGCGCACGCATGAAAGTTGACCGGGTAGGATGTGGGAGTTGAGCCAATCAGGCATTGGACCGTTTCTGGATCGTCCGCTGCGAATGCATGAACATGCTTTTCGCGCTTCTGACGTCCGAGGATGTTTATGAGCAGACGGTGAATTCGTTTTCGACGGTGCCCGAATCAGGCACGTCGCCCATCCGACATCCCGATCTGTTCGACCGGATGCTTCAAGTGCCACCGGGTCGCTTTTTCGTACGCGTGACCGATGCGACACAGCACCGATTCGCTCAACCGGCGCCCCACGAACTGCACGCTCAGCGGCAAGCCTTCCGCCGAGAACCCGCACGGCACCGACAAGGTGGGACTGCCGGTGAAGTTGAATGGTTGGCAATGAATGTCGTTACGGACATTGTTGCTCCACGATTCGTCGGTCTCTTCGTCGAACGGATTCGACTCCTTCACGCGTGCACTGTTAGCCATCGACGGACACACCAGACAGTCGACGGTATTCAGCATGGAATCGATTGACGCGGAGACTTCCGCTCGAACGCGAGCGGCCGCGGCCAACTTCGATGGCGTGATTCGCTGACCGGACTCGAGCGCGGCGCGTAACCCCGGCCCATACTCGCTGGCCCGACTCGGAAACGACTTTGCATGCGCGGCAAGCGCCTCGACACGACACAAGTCGAGCCAGGCGCTGCCGACCTGGCTGACATCCGGCATGGCGACAGCCACGACGGTCGCGCCCAATCGGGTCAATGTCGCGAGCACCTCGTCCATAGCCTCGGCCACGTCGGCATCCGCGTTGTCGGTGGCATATCGACGGTCGAAACCGACACGCAGGCCCGCGACGCCCTGGCGCAGTTCGGTCTATGCCGCGGGCACGGGGTCCGGCAGCGACGTCGGGTCATGCGGATCGGCGCCGGCCATCGCTTCGAACATGATGGCGGCGTCTTCCACCGTGCGAGTCATCGACCCGACGTGATCCATGGAGGCCGCCAGCTCGAACACTCCGTAGCGGCTCACCCGGCCGCACGTGGGCTTGAGGCCCACGCATCCGTTCGCGGCCGATGGGTATCGGATCGACCCTCCCGACCTTCCTTGTCGGCAGCACCTTGGAGAGCGAGTCACGCGCATATAGCTGGCAATGGAACACCCAGGAAGTCGTTAAGTCGGATCGTCAGTACAGAGAGTCTGGAATGCGCTCTACCTTGAATGCGTTTTGACATTGCCGTCGCCCTCGTGACTGAGCATTGCATGTCTGTCCTCAACACCCATCCAAACGCACTGTCAGGAACGTTGGATCGGGTTCGTTATACAAACCCGCAACCAGGTAGCAAGGGCTACAAGCGCGATCCAACTCCGAGCGGCGTCCGATAATTAAGCTGGTGGAACTACCGAGACCGGCGTCGCGGACAACGTCCAGATTTGACCGTACGTCTAACCCGGATCCCGACTCGGAAGCCATGGACTTCCGAGCAACTTCCGAGTTTCAATTTACGCAAATTGAGTTAATATTTACGCAAGATGCGAAATATGCCACCCCTCGATGCATTGCTCCCCAAGACCCGTCAGGGAATCCTGGCGGCAACGCTTCTGCAGCCGGAAAAAGCCTGGTACGTCTCGGAGCTGGCGCGCCGCATGGGCGTTCCGTCTTCCAGCCTGCAACGCGAACTGCGCGACCTTGCCGAAGCCGGGATATTGAAAACTCACCGGCAGGGACGTATGAGCTACTACCAGGCCAATGTCGACTCGCCGCTGTTTCCCGACCTGCGGGGCCTCCTGCTGAAAACGGTGGGTCTGATCGATGTATTGGCCGACGCTTTGAAACCTGTCGCGTCGAAAGTCGTGGCTGCCTTTGTGTACGGGTCAATAGCCAGCGGCGATGAGCAGAGCGACAGCGATGTCGATGTCATGATTGTCGGCACGGTACCGTCGTCAGACTTGGCGCTGACGTTGCGTCGCGCCCGGGACTTACTCGGCCGGCAAATCAATCCCACGACCTACACACCGGCCGAGTTCTACGAAAAGCGCGCAGAGAAGGATCATTTTCTGACCGGAGTATTGAGCAAGCCGAAACTATTTGTCCTGGGGAACGACGATGAGCTGGGCGAAGTTACTGCGTGACAGGTGCGTTACGAAGTTGCCGCCCAGCAAAGCCGAGCTGGACAACCTGCGTTCGATCGTTGCGCGTAGCCTCAGCGACGCCGCCGCGGCGAAACTTTCCGCGGATGCGCAATTCGTACTGGCATACGATGCCGTTCGCACGCTTTCACTCATGATCGTTAGGGCGGAAGGGTACCGACCCAGGTCGGCCGGTGGACATTACAATACCTTCCTCGCCCTTGAATCGGCCGATTCCTCTTTCGCGAGATTGTCCGCCTACTTCGATGGATGCCGAATCAAACGCAATAGGTGCGAATATGTATCCGCCGGCGGTATCAGCGATACGGATGCGCAAGAGCTGCTCACAACTGCGGAACGCTTCTCAAGCGACTGCGAGGCGTGGATCAAGAAGCGACATCCAGGTTTGGTTTGACGGGCGCGTACCAGCCTTGCTGTATCACTTTGTCACCTTCCCGTACGGCTCGGTTGGTGCAGTGCCATGGGTGGCCACTGTGTGAGAATTGTGTGACTCAGCTCTGCATCGTTGTGCTCTGTAATGAATTCGCAACGGGCATCCTGCCTTTTGATGATAATTGATTCAGTTACTTGCAATTGAATGGTCGATCTCCGAAGGCAGGGGTCACAAGTTCGAATCTTGTCGGGCGCGCCAATTTCCTTCTTTATCCTCAGTTACCTGGCGCGGTGCATGAGCAGCCGCGAGGAGCTGCGTACCGCGCCGTCACGCGGAGCCTGCGGATGGCATGTTCGCTCAAGCCGGACCCCGCTGGATCGACGTAGTGGGGCGTCCCCGTCTCAATCACAGGCGACGTTTTGACGGCATCGATGCACGGCTGACGATGGCGCCTGTTGGATCAGGACAACGCGGCAGCGAGCATGGCGACGGAGATTGCCATTGCCGTCAGCACGGACGCAAGGACACCGACACCCACCCCGTACATCATCGTTTTGAACCAGGTTTTTGGACGACTGTGCATGTTACGTCCCTCCTCAGCGTGAATCATTTATCTGATAGCCGTCATGGCCTGACTCATCGTAACGGGCACCCATTGAAAGGCCACCCAAACGATTACCATGCCGAGTGCCACGCCCAGCAGGAAGAAAGGAATCTTCACCAACAACGTCGGCCCGAAGTTTTCGGGATCTTCCGTCTCTTCTGTCATGATTATTCCTCCGGTTGATTCTCGATTAGGTTCCTGAAGCGGTCATTGTTTTCGAGCCCGTGGAACGTTGGCTCGGTCGTAATCATTCTTACGGGCGTTCCCAAAGCAACGCTGCGCTCCAGGGCAGCGAGTGCCTGTTCCGGCCGGCCCAGCTGCATTTGAATCAGGGCATCGTCGTAGTGTACTCCTGCGAGACGCGAGCCTTCTGCAACGGCCGTTTTTATTCGCTCAATGCCGGCGGCTGTATCGCCGCTCATAACATTGTATACCGCCAGATTCGAGAGGGTTACCCAGTCTCGCGGGTTCCTCTCCAGCAGTTCGATCGCGAGTTCGATGGCTCGCGCATATGCGGCCGCCGCGCCTCCGTCGTTGCCAAGCATCCGGTAGGTTGCCGCGAGGTTGCCCCAGACGACGTGGTCTCTGCCGCCGAGCTCGACGGCCTGCTGGAAGGCGTCCGCCGCCTTCTCGAAATCCGCCAGCGAATAGTAGGTCAGGCCGAGATCACGGTACGCACCGCGGGTCGGCTCGAGTTCGATAGCCTTGAGGTTGGCTTTGATCGATGCGTCAAGATCGCCGAGATAGTCATACGAGGCAGCCATGACGAGGTGAGCCCTGGGATTGTCAGGGCTTAGCTCCAGCACCCGGCGAAGCGCTTCGAGCGACTCCTCGTATCGTGCCTGCGAGTAGAGAAACTCCGCGAGTGCCATGCGGTGGCGCCAGTTGCCGGGCTCCATCCTGACGGCGTTCTCGAACGATTGCTCCGCGGCCTTCGCCATACCCTGTGCGGCATTAGTCTCACCGAGGCCGACCCAGGCGTTTGCTGTCGGCTGAGTATCGAGTAACTCGCGGAAAATTTTCGCCGATTCCTCGTAGTCGCCCGTATATCGGTAGAGTTGCCCGAGGGCAAACCGGACATCGCGTAAGCCACCGTCGAGGCTCAGCGCCTTGTAGCACCGTGACCTTGCCTCGTCGATGAGTGAAGCGGACCTGTCCAGGATGAATCGTTCGAGGGCGACTTCGCACAACGCCGCATAGGCCTGGGCGTAGCCGGGATCTTCCACGAGCGTGCGCTCGAACAGTTTGCGGGCGTTGTCGAGTGAATCCTGCGTCGGCGCCTGGCGCAAGTAGCCGAGCCCCTGAACGTAGAAGTCGTATGCCTCAACTGTCGCTGCCTGTGCCTCCGAGATGACGACCACGACATCGGGCTGCAGCACTCCGACGAGCTCCGTCGCAACGGAACGGGCGATGCTTTCCTGTATGCGAAAAATATCGACGAGTTCGCGGTCAAAAGTCTCGGACCACAGGTGATAGTTGTTGCGCCCGTCAATGAGTTGCGCCGTGACGCGTACTTGGTTGTCCTGCTTGCGGACGCTGCCTTCGAGGATCGTGGCAACGCCCAGTTTGCGGGCGATATCGCGCGGATCCTGATTTTTGCCGATGAACATCGAAGAGGAAGTTCGCGATGCCACGTACAGACCTGGTACTTTGGCCAACGCGTTGACCAGTTCCTCGGACAGTCCGAGGCCGAAGTCGGCGCCGCCTTCGTCGGAGTTCAGATTGATGAACGGCAACACCGCCACGGACGCGGCCTGGATCGGCGTGGCACGCGGCAACACGTCCGCTCGCTCATAGACCATGGTCATCAGCATGGCAGCAAGAAGGAGATTCAGCGGCACGCCGAATCTTTCGGCGCCCGTCAACCGTTCACGTCCGTGCGCGCCATGCGCGTATGCAATCAGCAGGACCGACGGGATAAGAGACAAGAGACCGACACTGACGGCGTACACCCAGCGATAGTCGAGCAATCCGTTGTTGGCCAGCCACTCGGCAACCTCGACCACTGCCCAGCTCGCCGCGAGGTAGGCACCGGTGATGTGAGGCACGCGGCGCACCATCAGTCCTGACGCGAGGCTTCCCAACCGCGACCTTTGCCGGAGTCCGGTCAACGCATAGAGCCTGACACCATGAGCGACATTCTTCAGCATTTTTTCGCCGAGGTCGACGAACTGCAGGTTGATGTGGTGATGCGCGGATTCGAAGACTGCCTCCGTAATCACCAGCCCGCCCGGGTCCGCGAGCCGCTCGATAAACGAGGCGATATTGACGGTGTCGCCGTAGATATGACTGCCGGCGACAAGGATTTCCCCGATGTCGATGCCAATGCGCAGTTTCAGGTGCGGTTCGGCTTTCAGCTGTCCGTGAATATCGAGTGCGCATTCGACCGCGTGGACGGCACTGGGGAAAATCGTCAAAGTCCGGTCGCCGGCGTCATCCTTCCATTCGCCGGAATGCTTCGCGACAGTCGGCTGGAGGATTCCGTGGCAGTGATCCAGAAGCGCAACAGCATCGTCCTGATCGGCATCCATCGATGCGGCAAAGCCGACCATATCGGTGACCATTACAGCTGCCAGGCGTCGGTCAGGCATAGCGCAATCACGACGGGGTGGAGAATCATGATGACATTGCGCCAGGAATATTGCCAACAACCGGGGCGACGCCGGTAATGCAGGGCCTGCCGGTACTGCTCGACGAAGCTTTCCCCTTGTGCGTCACACGCGTAGCGGAGGGGCGGCCGTATGCGCTGTACGCCTACGCGTTCGCCAGAGACGACCAGCGCGTGACATGCCGAACTGACATATCCGGTTGCTTGCCGGATTCAAAGCGTGACGCTCAGCCGCAAACTCGGCTTTTACACGGTTCCCGCAGTGGTGGGGGCGACATGCTCGGGTCCGGCATCTTCTTTACACCCGGGCAGCTCGCCGCCGTTGTCATGGCCGGATGGCAGGTCTACAGGTTCAGGCTCCTGTGCGGGACGATCACGCAGTGCGGCGCACCCACACTGGGCGAGCTCTCCGCAATGCTGCCGCGCGCGGGCGTCGCCTATCATGTGCTGACGGAAGCCGGGCTTTCGCCTGCGCAATGTCGCGATCCGGCGCGCCCATGAAGTGCCGTTCCTGCACTGCCTCGAAAGCATGAGCGTAGACCTCAGCCAGGGCGATCCGGCACGTCCGCGGCCGAGTAGTGTGTCGTAATGCGTTCCGAAGTCACGGTGGACTTTACATCTGCCGAAACAGATGCAGGTAGCTGCGGCTCACGGGCAGCACTTCGTCGCGGCCTTTCAAGTGGATATCGCCGGACTCGCTCGCGCTGCGGGTCACGTGATCTATCGACCGCAAGTTTACGACCACCGAGCGGTGTACCTGCGCGAATTGCGCAGCGTCCAGTTGCACGCTGATGTCCTTGAGCGGCGTCCGAATCACGGCTTCGCGCGGCTTGCGTGCGTCGTCGCGCCACGCCACGAGCGTGTACTTTTGCGCGGCACGGAGGAAATCGATGTCCTCGACGGCAATCAAGCGTACCGTGTCGCCGACCGAGGCGCGCACCCAGCGCAACGGCGCAGTTGTCTCGCCTCGTCCGAGGCTCGCGGCCAATTCCGCCAGCAGCGCTTCGGTGTTCGTTGCGGGCAGAGCAGATCGGAGCCGTTCCTTGAGGCGCGCGACCGTATCGGTAAGCCGTGGCAGCTCAACCGGCTTCACCAGGTAATCGAGCACACCCTGCGCGAAGGCTTCGACGGCGTATTGGTCGTAAGCCGTAACGAATACGACATGCGCGCGCCGGCCGATCTCGCTTGCTGCCTCCACGCCCGTTTTGCCGGGCATTTGGACATCGACGAAGCAGATGTCGGGCTGATGCGCTTCGAAAAGCTCGATTGCCTCGCGGCCGTTACGCGCTCGCGCAACGACGGTAAGCTCGGGCCAAGCTGTGGCGAACAAGCGCTCGAGCGCGTCGCGGAGCAGCGGCTCGTCGTCGGCGATAAGCGCGGTCGACCGCTCAGCGGTCATCGGGATTCCCGCACCGCAAAACGACTAGCCCCGTCACCTGCGGTTCAGCGTGCGCGGCGTCGATATCGATGACCATCGACACCGAATGTGCGGCGAGCACGCCGAGCGGCACCGCGAAAACCACGCCGACGAGCTGTAGCATCCAGCGCCGTAAGGCCCACAACGACTGCGTGGCCGAGCGTCACATGAATCGGCGGCGCAGTATCCGGCAGGCTGTTCAGCGCGCCGAACAAGACCGACAAGGCAAGCACGAACAGCAAGCGTTGCGGGCGGAACAGCAGAGCCATACCGCGCATATTGATCGAAACCGCCGTCGTCGAGGCCATCGGCAGCAACGTCACGACATTCAAACGCGGCGACGAGGTCTTCGGTGCGAGGACCGGCTCCATGGCCGAGTACGTAGAAGCACGCGCAGACCGTTCGATAGTCCTGAAGCCCGAAAACATCACGTTCGAGCAAGCGGCCGCAATTCCGATCGCGGCCGTTACCGCACTTCAAGGCCTGCGCGACAAGGGACAAATCCGCCCGGGCCAGAAAGTGCTCATCAACGGCGCTTCCGGCGGCGTCGGCACGTTCGCCGTCCAAATAGCGAAAGCGTTCGGCGCCGAGGTGACTGGCGTCTGCAATACGCGGAACGTCGAGCTTGTCCGCTCGCTTGGCGCCGATCAAATCATCGATTACACGAAAGAGAACTTCACCGAAGGGACCGAGCGTTACGACTTGATTCTGGATAACGTCGGCAACCATTCGGTGCTCGCGACGCGGCGAGCGTTAAAGCCCGGTGGAACGCTTGTGCTCGTCAGCGGGCCGAAAAGCGATCCGTGGATCGGGCCGCTGTGGCGGGTGGCGGAGTTATTCCTGATGTCGCCGTTCGTCAGTAACGAAATGATATTTTTTATTGCCCAACTAAACCCGGCCGACCTCGAGGTGCTTGCCGAGCTCGTGCGCGAGGGAAAGGTGACGCCGGTGATCGATCGACGTTATTCCTTCGATGAGGCCTCGGCGGCCATGGCCTATCTGGGTGAAGGCCACGCTCGAGCGAAGGTGGTGGTCACGGTGCCTAGGTGACCGACGACCCGCGCTCCGCCGGGCAGGCGCAACGGCAGACCTCAATGTTCCAACCACACCCCATCCGGAACGTCTGCATCACGGCGGCTGGCGCTTACCTGCCAGGTGAGCCCGTTGACAATGACCACATAGAGAATGTCCTCGGTCTCATCGACGGTAAGCCTAGTCGTCTCAAGAGGCGCATTCTCAAAGCGAACGGCATCAAGACCCGTTACTATGCGCTCGGCGATGACGGACAGACCACCGAGTTGAACGAAGAACTCGCGGCCAAGGCTGTGCATGCTGCCCTGGCCAATAGCGAACTCAGCCTCGAAGACGTTGAAATGCTTGCTGCGGGAACCACACAAGGCGATGTCCCAATCCCGGGTTTTGCTTCGATGGTTCACGGCCGTCTCGGCGGACCCCCGATGGAAATCCTGAGTGCTGGCGGCGTCTGCTGTTCTTCGATGGCAGCACTGTCGAGCGCATATCGCGCTGTGGCCACACAGCAAAGAAAGAATGCCGTGGTGGTAGGCTCCGAGCTCGTGAGTCGCAGTCTCAAGGGAACGAGGTTCAGACGCGAAAGCAACGATCCTCTCGAGGATGGGTACCTTGATGGACTGCGGGGCTCCTATCGAGACTTTGACGCCGACTTTCTGCGTTGGATGCTATCCGATGGTGCTGGATGTCTCGTGCTCGAAGTTAAACCGCATGGTGAAAAACCGTCGTTGCGCGTCGATTGGATTGAACTTGAGTCCTATGCCAACGAATACGAAACGTGCATGTACACCGGCATCGCCCACAAGGACTCTCCCCGCGCTGGCAATACCTGGCTCGATCTGGCAACTATATCCGAAGCCGACAAGGCTGAACTCATGCGCATCAGCGAGAGTGTCAACATCGCGAGTAATTCGAACCGGAGGTGCTGCAGAGTCAGTAATGAGCAGCGCTGTTGCGCATCCGCCAAGGAACACGAGTTCGTCGCACAGGGGGCCGAGCGCCCGCGCGGCGATCTCGATAATTTCCAGATTCGGATTTTGTGTCCTAGTCATACTCTTCGAGCTTTTTCCTCAGTTCTTTTAATGCCGCTTGCCGTTCTCTTGCTCGCCCGGCTCTTAACGCGTCGGCAATTACAAGCAACTCGTAGAGTTTTGGGTCTCGCCGCGCTGCAGCAGGTGCAGACTTGTAAATTGGCTCCAGCGATTCACCTCTAACATCACCAGACGGGTCGGGCCATACGATTGGCTCCTCGTCGTCCAGGAACAAGGCTGCAAACGGTGGTGCGCTCGTCAAGGTAGCCATTCCTCTGCTCTTGGGGCCCCGTTCCGGTAAAGACATGTAGCGCAGCGCATGCACAAGAAACTCCTCCAGGTTGCGCGCAATAACGCGTACGCGACCGTCCTGTTCCAGGGCCAGTCCTGAGTCGATGGCCCTGCGGACGGCGGCGTGCACCTGAGAAGGGCTCAATTCGAGCTCGGCTGCCAGCCCGTTATACGTCCAGCGCTCATCACGCTTCGTAACGAGTTTCAGCAGAACGAGAATGTCTTGTGACTTAAGTGCCATGGCGCATTCGATATTCTAGAATTCAGAATGCCCCAGTCATGTGAGAAGTTCAACCTGGCCTGTTCAGCAGCGTGTGAGATTCGTGTGACTGAGTGCTGCATGGTTGCGATGAGTACCGCATTTACGACGGATGTCCCACTCGCTAACTTCAGTATTTTCCGTTACTTACAAATGCGATGGCGTCGCGATCGATCAGGAAATGGCGGCGCATCCGGCCGCAAGCCAGCCCGCTGCTCCGGACCACATGGCGACCCCGGTAGCACCGCTGTCCGACTGGAGGCCTTCCAGCTGCAGAATCAGGGTGCCGGTCTGTGCAAACCGGCACCCGGTACCGAGAGCGCGGCGTAGAGCAGGAGTGCCGTGCGGGGTGTCACGGCTGGACCCCGGCTGCCATGTAAGCAGCCACCCGCTCTGCGGCGTTACGGCGTATGTTCATGAAAAACAAGCCGTAGTCATAGATGTGATAGTTGCCGGGCCCCATGAACTCGGAATCGAACGCATCGGACCGGATATCGCTCACTACCAGCCGTCCGTCTTTGCACATTGCGTCTGCCACCTCGGAGATCAGGGTCTGCTCACCGCCGAAAGCGACCCCGCCGAGATTGTCGGCAAAGTCGGCGCGCACTCCATCGGTGCGCCAGGTGAGCGGGTTCACACAGATGTCGCCTGCTGTTTCCCGGAAGGGTTGCAGATCCGGTGCGCCTGAATTCCAGGTCACCTGACAACCGGTCTGGGTCGGCGTTTCACACACCGGTATGCCGTTGCTGCCGTCGATCCAGTAACCGACCGGATACGCCGCGACCATGCGTCCCTGCAGTTCCGTGCCCTGGATACGATCCCGCAGCAGCCTGTCCGCGTGCAGGGCTCCCTGGCTGTGTCCAGCGAGTATGAAAGGTCGTCCCTGATTGAAGTGGGTGAGAAAGTGCTCGAAGGCAGCGACCACGTCCTGATAGGCGAGATCAATCGCCTTGCCGCCATCCCCGTCCAGATCAAAAAAGGCGAACAGCGTGGCCTGGCGGTAGCGAGGCGCATGGACGCGGCAGCAGCCGTTGAACACGGCCGCCTGATTGGTCAGCACGCTGTCATCGGTCATGGTATTGGCCGTCGCATCATCCAGGGGCTGATTCCAGCTGTCCGATTCGTAGTAAGTGGTCGGGTGGATGAAGAACACGTCCACTGCGGCGGCGTCTGAGGTGGCCGGGTCATCTGCCGGAACGCCCTTCGGCAGCACGTCGGCGTTGTCGTCGCGGTCGGGCAGCGCTGCCCAGCCTGCTGCGACCTGATAGTCGGGCGCCGCAGGCGGAGCGGTGTCTGCGAAGGCCGCCTCGGGTTTCATCATCTGGTACATGACCGCCATCTGCAGTTCACCGCGAAAGACCAGGGCGAGTGCGCCGAGCAACGCGATCGCGGCGACTAAGCCGATCAGAATTTTTTTCATGGCTCGATCGTTCCGGGTTGAGAAGCAATGGGGCCGTATGGCGGGGATCTCGATAGAACCCGGCAGTATAGCGCCAGCGGTCGCTGCGGCGATCGCTTGTCGGCAGCCGCGCCAGCGACCATCAGTTTGATTAGTAGGCGGCCGTCTGCAGCCGGGTGATGCGCACGCAGTCGTCCGAACAGCAGCGAGCATGGGCGTAGGGGAAGAACCAGTCGCCGCAGCCCGGGCAGGTTTTCAGTTACGTCGCATCATCTGTTGGGCCATAGCTGCGGAATGAACGAGCGCCTGTTCGGCCGACATGCGCGTTCAGCCGGTGACTTTCAGGGCCTTGGTGCATACCTGCAACAGCACCTGCCGCCACGTTTTGCCGCACCGGGCGAGGTCATTGCATACAGCGACTATTGCAGCAGCATCGCAGGCAACGTGATTGAAAGGATCTCAGGTACCCGGTTGCGGATAGTGCATATAAGCGGCCTAATGTGAGCCGGCGGACCTCGAAGGCCGAGCCGGCCCGTTCTGTGTTGGATCGGGGCTGCGACTGTTCTTCTGCATCTTCGCGTTCGATCAGGAAATGGCGGCGCATCCGGCCGCAAGCCAAGACGTGCCCGTCGCGGCACAGCGGCTTGGGTGGTGGAGTGGCGGTCAGAGCGACAAGTTGCCCTGGGGCGGCGCGCGGCTCGGAGGCGTCGGATCGACGGACTCTGCGTGCCGGCCGAGGTGCTCAAGAATCCGCTCGATCACCGCCGGATCGTCGATGCTGGCGATGACCCGCAGCCGCAAACACGCCGTGATACCTAGTCAGGTGGGCGCGGGGCTTTGGCACCAGCGCGGCGAGCCGCGCGATGAAGTCCTCGGGTTCGAAGATTACGTGCGTGGTGCCGTCCCGATACGGCGTCTTCAATGCACAGCGCACATGCCCGCTCTCGGTCAGCGACAGCCGCTCGGTGGCGACCGGGGGCCTTGAGACGTAGCGCGGTTCGGACTGACTCGCGGCGGATCGAGGCCGGGCTCGGGTCGGCGCGACTTATGAGTCGTTCCCGAGCCGTCGGAGGAGCTCGTCGATCTGTGCGTACCACGGCCTGATCTGCTGCAGCTTGCGCAGGTAAGTTCGCGCCGCCTCAATGTTGCCCGTCTGCAGGTGGAGGCCGACGAGCGCGTGCAACACGTCCTGGTCGGCCTCCCGCGTTTCATGTGAGCCGGTCCAGGCCGCCGTCTCGGCAGCATGGCATTCGCCGCAGGCCGCCAGGCGAGCGGTCGTTGCCCTTGCGATGGTGGCAATGGCTAGCCTGTAGGAACCGACGGACGCTGGTGGCTTGGGCGTAGAGGTAGAGACATACGACGAATGGGGCATCAGTCAATCGGCATTCTGTCTCAATGAGCCCATCTCGGTGCGAATCGAGGTTCGAAATGACGATGAAATGGCAGTTAGCCTCGCATTGTGCACCGACAATCGTGGAAAACTGACGATTACAAACTCTGAAGGCGGCGTGGTTTGGGACTCCGACCGGGCAAAGCCAATCGCAGAGGAGCAATCGACCAGGGATAAGGGCTACGGACGCATCATCGTGGGGCCGACTTGCCGAACCAGAAGCTTGGGACCTTATAGGACTGCGGTGTGGTCATCGACTTGGAAACAGCAAAATCTAGGGGGTGAGGCAGTAATTCCCGGTAAATACGCGGTGGACGTTGCGTACAACTATCGTCGCGACGACGCTGGCGAGTATGAGGAGATCCGCGGGCATGCGGTCGACATAACGCTCATGGATTGTGAGAGTGAGGAGCCATCCCCTTAGAGAAGACAGTAGGACAAGCTCGTAGCGTACAAAGAGGCGTTACTGCTGCGGACTGGCAGACGGTGAAGTGGATCGTCTCGATCAGGGTCGAGATGTTAGCCGTCAGTGACGACCCGGTTGAATAGCCGACTCTCGTCCCGGGTCCACCCGGCGATACCCGGAAACATGCGACGCGATGGCTTTCCACACACCATCGCGCTTGATCAGTATGTTGCTCGACTGGTACTCGGCCAC
>JBGTHC010000136.1:0-3813 GCA_041746375.1 Woeseiaceae bacterium | reverse complement strand
GCTTCGCGGCGCGGCGGCGCCCGGCGTGGCGGCGCCCGGCGCATCGGCATCCAGCTCCCCGGCGTCCGGCTCGTCCGCGGTATACGCCGCAATCAGTTCCGCCTCCAGAGCGCTATCTGCATCGTCCTCACTTCGCTTACCGGAAGTCCAGGTGAAATCCTCGACGACGAACGCCTGCCCCAACGCCGGCGCGTTGTCGGTGCCCGGATCGAAATCGACACCCGAATCAATGCCGCGTTCATAGCCTTCCGGTTGCGGGTCTGTATCGATGCCGGTTGCCTGCGGTGCTTCAATCGCATCGCCGCCGGCGGCTTCAACAGGCAAGCGCCGACTGCCGGTGACGTCGATACCGAGTTCGAGCGCCTGCAGATCGAACTGGGTATCGATGTCATCCGGATCGGAGACTTTCGCCGGCGCACGATTCGTGTCGTCGGAGAATTCGTCCAGGAGCTGGCGCCAGTCTTCGGGTTCGCCCAGCGCGAGATCCGATTGGCGCTCGTCGAATTCAACCGTGCGCGATTCAAGCTGATCCTCTGCGCGGCGTTGCGTCAGCTCCGGTTCGACCGCTGCGGGTGGCAGGTCGTCGAGTTCCTCGGGCAAAGGCGTGTGATCGTCAAAGCGCAGCTCGGGTTGCTCTTCCGGCAGATCCGGCGGCTCCTGTAATGCCTGTATTTCCTCTATGGCCGATTCCTCGACCCGGATGCCGGCACTGCCCTCCAATTCATCCGGCGCGTCCGCCAGCGGCACCTGGTCCAGTACTTCGGGTAGACGTGGGTCCTCGTCACCGGGTCCGGAGTTTTCGTCTGCATCATTCTCGTCAGTATTCAGGTCAGTATTCAGGAACCAGCGTACCGAACCGGGGTCCGCTGTTCCCGACTCATCTACAGCAGGCGGCTCTTCATCACTGTCTTCGTCGATGACGAGCCACTCGACACCGGTATCTTCGATTCGAATGTCATCGGCACCGGCTAATTCATTCAGAGTGTCGAGCAAAGCGTCGCGGTTGTCGTCCGTCGGGTTTTGGTGTGCAGGACGCTCGTCGACATCGAAGGAAGATGGCACTTCCGCGAGCTGGTCGACGCTCGGCGGGTCTTCCGACAGCCGCTCGAGAGCGCTGAACGCATGTCCGCAGTTACCGCAGCGCACGCGTCCGCCGGCCTGTTGCAACACGGCCGCCGTGACGCGAAAGGCGGTCTGGCAATCAGGACACTGTGTATACATGCATGACTCTATTCGTGCCGACACTACTTGCGACAAAGTGCATTGGCTTCAATACCTCGTGCCCGACATCCGTGCCCAGCCACTGCGGATCATCGGGGGTTCAAACCTGATCCATTCTGCGTACGCAAAGGCGACATTCGTTGTCTGGCCTTCCAGGACGCCGGACAGAGCCAGGGCACCGCCTTGTACCAGTCGACTGCAAATTGTACGCGCATGGTGTGCCAGTGGCCCGGCCAGAACGTTGGCGACGATGACATCGAATTCATCGCTGAGCGCCTTTGTGTCGGCAATCGTCTCAATACGATCATCGACCCGGTTTCGTTGCGCGTTGTTGCACGTAGCGGTAAGCGCTTGTGGATCGATATCCAGTGCGACTACGTGACTGGCGCCAAGTAAGACTGCGGCGATAGCGAGAATGCCCGACCCGCAACCGAAATCGAGAACCTGGCGTCCTGCCAGGTCCTGCTGGTCCAGCCATTCAAGACACAGCGCAGTCGTCGGATGAGTGCCCGTGCCGAATGCCAGTCCCGGATCGAGATGCACGATGACCGCATCAGCACCGTTGGCGGCGTCGATCGCCTGGTTGTCAGGGCACACCCAAAGGCGACGGCCGAATCGCATTGGCCGGAAATCCCGCAGCCATTCGCGCTCCCAGTCACGCTCTGCGAGAGCTTCGACACGACAATCGGGGAGCTCGCCGAGATGCAGCGAAAGGCACAAATCCTGTTGCAGGCCCGCGAGATCCGCCGAGGGCGGAAACAGGCCGGTGATTTTTACCTGCGCCCAGAGCGGCGTTTCGCCGGGCGCCGGTTCCAGAACCGGATCATCACCCGCGTCACTGAGCGTAACGGCGGCGGCACCATGACGCGTGAAAATTTCCTCGACCGCGGCGGCCGGGAGCGACTCGAGATTCATGACAAATTGACGCCATTCCATTGCTCACAAGCCGAGGCGTTTTTCCAGGTAGTGAATGTCGGTGCCACCCGCCTGAAATGCCGAGTGCTGGAAAATTTCCTGGTGAAGTGGAATGTTGGTTTTGATGCCTTCAATTACAATCTCTGTCAGTGCGGTTCGCATGCGTGCGATCGCTGTATTGCGATCGTTGCCGTGCGTGATCAGTTTGCCGATCATCGAGTCGTAATTTGGCGGGACCTTGTAACCGCTATAGATATGGCTTTCCACCCGAACGCCGGGCCCACCGGGAGCGTGCCACAACTGAATCGTCCCGGGTGAAGGGGTAAAGGTCTTCGGGTCTTCCGCGTTGATGCGGCATTCGATGGCGTGTCCACGCAACACAATCTGGTCCTGCGTCAGGCTGAGCTTTTTACCGCTCGCAATTGTCAATTGCTCGCGGACGATGTCGACTCCCGTAATCATTTCGGTTACCGGATGTTCGACCTGCAGGCGGGTATTCATTTCGATGAAGAAAAATTCGTTGTCCTGATACAGGAATTCGAACGTGCCGGCGCTGCGATAGCCCATCTCGAGGCAGGCATCGACACAGCGTTTGCCGATTCGTTGCCGCTGTTCCTCGCTGATACCGGGTGCCGGCGCCTCTTCGACGACTTTCTGGTGGCGGCGCTGCATGGAGCAGTCACGTTCTCCCAGGTGAATGGCGTTGCCCTGCCCGTCGGCCAGAACCTGGAATTCCACGTGGCGCGGCTTCTCCAGGAATTTTTCCATGTAGATCATGTCGTTGCTGAAGGCGGAGCGCGCTTCCGCGCGGGTCACGGTAACGGCGCTGACGAGAGCCGCTTCGGAGTGCACGACGCGCATACCGCGGCCGCCGCCGCCGCCGGCGGCTTTCAGTATGACCGGGTAGCCGATATCGCGCGCTATGCGCAGGTTTTCTTCCGGGTCGTCGCCCAAGGGACCGTCAGAGCCAGGAACGCACGGTACGCCGGCTGCCTTCATGGCCCGAATGGCCGACACCTTGTCTCCCATCAGGCGGATCGCAGACGCGGGCGGTCCTACAAAAACGAAACCACTCGATTCGACGCGTTCCGCGAAGTCTGCATTCTCCGAGAGAAAGCCGTATCCGGGATGAATTGCGACAGAATCGGTAACTTCCGCTGCACTGATAATCGCCGGCATGTTGAGGTAGCTCTCGGACGATGCCGGCGGTCCGATGCAAACAGTTTCATCGGCCAGCAAAACATGCTTGAGGTTATTGTCCGCGGTGGAATGCACGGCGACGGTCTTGATACCCATTTCGCGGCATGCGCGCAGTATGCGCAGCGCGATCTCGCCGCGATTCGCAATGAGAACCTTTTCCAGCATCGCGACGCGTCCGACTACGCTGCGTTGCGCTGGTCGATGAGAAACAGGACCTGGCCGTACTCGACCGGGTCACCGTTTTGAGCGCGTATCGCCTTGATAGTGCCGGATACTTCCGCCTCGATCTGGTTCATCATTTTCATGGCTTCAACAATGCACAAGACATCGCCTTGCTTGACGCGATCGCCAACCTGCACGAATGCCGGCGAGCCCGGCGACGACGCACTGTAGTAAGTGCCGACCATCGGCGCTGTGACTGCGAACCCGTCTTCTTCCGGTTCGGGTGTCGCGGCGGTGGACGACGCGGGCGCGGCT
>JBGTHC010000135.1:0-20262 GCA_041746375.1 Woeseiaceae bacterium | reverse complement strand
AGTTGATGTGCAATTTCGTTATCTTTCAATGTGAATCGAAAGCAATGCCAAAGGCCGCGGTGAAAAAACTCCCATGCGGACAAACTGTCCGGCGGTTTCAGCAGCGCACGCTCCATCTCGGCCTGCTCGATGGCGGGCTCGATCGCCGCAATCACTGAGTTCGTTATTTCATCCTGTACTTCAAAGGTATCGTCAAGCAAACGATCGAAGTGTTCCGACCACAACTCGCTTTCGTCGCTGGCGTCCATCAGCGTGACGGTCGTACGCACGCGCTTTGCCTGGCGTTGCGTCGAACCGCTGATCAGGTAACGCACGCCCAGCCTCGCGCCAATCTCCCGCGGTGTCAGGTGGTTTGCATCGATTCTGGCAGCGGACTGCCGGGCAATAACGAACAGGCTGGGGAGCTGCGCCAGCCGGCTCGCCTTCAAGCCAGAGCTGAAAGCGTCGAGTGCCGGCCTCGTCCAGGCCGCCCAGGCTGGTGCCGGCAAACCGGCTCTCCATTTCCATCAGGTCGCTATCGCTGATCCGGTCCGGGGCGTCGGCGAGCGTTGTTCTGATTTCCCGTACATCCACACTGACCAGGGCGTAGTCAAGCGCGACGGAGTCCCGATTTGCCTGCAACGCACTCTCGCCGTCGACGCTCAGCAGCGGTCGCAGTTTCGACAGGCTCCAGCGCAGTGCGGCGCGCGGATCGTCCGGGGAGTCCCACAGCAATTCGCACAGTTCGTCACGGCGAACCCGCCGCTCGACCAAGGCAAGGTAGGCCAGCAAGCCGCGTGTCTTGCGCGATGGTGGAAGCGGCCTGGCGGTGCGCCCATGGACAATGCGCAAGTCGCCAAGCAGATGTATGTGCGGTTTCAGGGTAATCGACTCAGATGGTCCAAGGTATCAATTCATACGCTTATTTCAACGCTGGCTCAACCGGTCGCCGCGCAGTATCGGATTCGTCACAGACAAGGGTCCGGCGCCGATTGCCGCCGGCTTATACAAATGTAAAGGAAGGAGTAACAACCGTGCCACACGTACAAGTCCATGCTATCAAAGATGTTTTTTCGGCAAAACAGAAGCGCGACGTGATCGAGAGAATTACTGACGCGATGGTCAGCGTCGAAGGTGAGAACATGCGCAGCGTTACCTGGGTTTCGTTCCACGAGGTCGAGAGCGGTGACTGGGCGATCGGCGGACAATGCCTGACGACAGCGGATGTGCATGCGCTGCAGAAAGGTTAACAGGGGGCGACACTGGTCCGTCGTCCTGTTGCTGATGCGGCGACGGACCAGAACAATAGAAGGAGAAATGTATGACAGAGCAAAGACGAACTTCACTTATCAGCCTCATTCTGACCGGGCTGGTGGCATTGGCAGTTGTTGCCGGACTTGCCTTTCCCGCCAGGGTGTTTGCCGATGAGGGCGCCTTTACCCGGACCGCCGATTCGACAGCTATCGAATGGAGGCTGTGTCCGGAATTCATGCCGGCTGGCTGTGCGCTGGCTGTTTTGCAGGGAAACCCCGCCGAACGGAACGCAGATGTGTTCTTCAAATTGCCCGCCGGAACCACGGCACCCCTGCACTCGCATTCGTCAGCCGAGCGTATGGTTCTTGTGTCCGGCGAAATGCAGGTACGTTATGAGGGAGAAGCGCCGGCGGTGCTGAAGGTGGGTACGTATGCGTACGGGCCGGCGCAACTGCCGCACGACGCAACCTGCATCTCGGATCAGGATTGCGTGCTGTTCATTGCTTTTGAGGAGCCGGTGGACGCGAATCCGGTCAGGGAATAGAGTATTGAGTATTAAGCGGGTCGACTGCGGTAGAGGAGGGATTCGTCATGAATCAGCACATGAGGGTGGTGTACCGACTTTTCGTGGTGTTGCTGGCTGCGCCAGCTCTGGCGCAGGCTCCGGATCATGAACATCCGGCACCCGAGAAGCTGGGTCGTGTGCATTTCGAAACTTCGTGCAGCCCTGACGTTACAGAAGCGTTCGATCGCGCGGTAGCTCTACTCCATTCGTTCTCGTTTTCGACGGCGAAGCAGGCTTTTCTGGATGTCGCAGCAGCCGACCCGTCCTGTGCGATGGCGCATTGGGGCGTGGCGATGACGCAATGGTCGAACCCTTTCTCATTGCAGCGCAGCGCCGCGACGCTGGCAGACGGTCATGCCGCAGCCGCACACGCGGCGACAACCGGCAATCCCACGCCGCGTGAACGCGCCTACATTGCAGCTGTTACGGAGTTGTACAAGGAATACGAATCAGTTGACCAACGCACGCGGGTCGTGGCGTACGAGAAGGCGATGGCGCGGCTGCACGAAGAATACCCGGACGATCAGGAAGCAACTGCATTCTACGCGTTGGCCATTAACCAGACGGCGCTTCCAACCGACAAGACCTATGCGCAGCAACTGAAGGCCGCAGCGTTATTGGAAGAACTGTTCGCGGAAGATCCGGAGCATCCCGGCCTTGCGCACTACATCATTCATGCCTTCGATCATCCGCCGCTCGCGCCCAGGGCGCTCGAAGCAGCGCGACGCTACGCCAGTATTGCACCATCGGCGCCGCATGCGCTGCACATGCCGTCGCACACCTTCACGCGAGTCGGGTCCTGGCAGGAGTCGATCGATACCAATATCGCCTCGGCACAGACGGCGCTTCGCGACGGTTCGACCGCTGAAGCGCTGCATGCGATGGATTACCAGGTATACGCGTATCTCCAGACCGGGCAGGATACTGCCGCACGAGTGGTGGTCGGCGAGGCACCACGGATTGTTGCGCAACTCGACCTGGCCGCGCTGGGCGGTGCCGCTCCGCCCGTTGCGGGCCTCTATGCCGCAGCGGCAATCCCGGCGCGCTATGCGATGGAGCGCGGTGCATGGAGCGATGCGGCCAAACTGGAGCTGAATCCGACGCCGTTCGCGTACGTCGATGCAATTACACATTTTGCTCGGGCGGTGGGAGCCGCACGCAGCGGCAATGCCGCAGCGGCCAAAGCGGATGCCGAGGCGTTACACGGGCTCAGCGAGAAACTCGCAAATGCGAAGGAGAACTACTGGGCGGAGCAGTTACGCATACAACGCGAAGTGGCACTTGCCTGGATAGCGTTCTCTGAAGGAAGGCAGGACGAGGCGCTCGAACAGTTGCGCGAAGCCGCGACTGCCGAAGACAACACCGACAAGAGCGCCATCTCGCCCGGGCCGCTGGCCCCGGCGCGCGAGCTTCTCGGCGAAATGTTGCTTGCCGTCGGCAAGCCGACCGAAGCACTCACGGAGCTGGACGCTACGCTTCGTAAAGAGCCGAACCGGTTCCGCGCAACCTGGCTGGCTGCGCGAGCTGCCGACGAGGCAGGCGATACCGCATCCGCGCGCAAACGCTATGCGGAACTGGTTGCAATCTGTAAGGGAGGAGACGCGCCCGGCCGGCCGGAACTACGGCAAGCGCGCGAAGCCGTAATCTAGCCCTGATTCAGGGCGCCACCGTTCTCGCTGAAAGCAATTGCAATCTAAGTGCTCGGGCTAACAGGGGGCGTTTTTGTTTCCGACCCGTCCTCTGCCTCGTAGGTGCGGCCGAACCCTGTTATCGCTGCGATCAGCATGACGCCTGCAAGAAACCATCCATGCAAAACAAAGGCCCAGACGTCAGTTGGCGGGACTGCCTGGACGAAGTCGTACTCCGACTCGAGGGTACGAATCGTCTGGTAGCCGATCAGGACGCCGCCGCCCCACGGGAAGATGTAACCGATCGCCGAGGTGACTGCATCGAGCATATTGGCGCGACGATACGGGTGCAGCCGGAACTTCTTGCCAAGCTGTGAAACGACCGGTCCTGCGGCAATCTCGGCTGCCGTGTTGATGGTGATGAACGCGTTCAGTGAGAAAACGATGCTCCATATCGCCACTTCGGCGCGTGCGACGGATGCGCGGGCGAAGTTCGTGAGTCCGTCGATGATCGCATCGAAAGCACCACCCAGTCGCATGAGATGCCCGCCGGCAACGATCAGCAGGATCAGGATCGACAGGCCGATGTAGCCGGAGATGCCGTCTACCAGGGCGCCGCCCACCCGAGCGGTGGCGGGTTCGAAGAACAGGATCGACTCCGGCGGAGCAAGTCCGAGTCCCAGCTCGAGTGCTATGGATGTGACGATGCCCCAGGTCAACGCGACCAGGATGTGTTGGCCTTTGAGCGCCAACCCGATGACGAGCGCGAACGGTATGAGCAGTACCAGGCCATCCGGGGAAGAGGACTCGGCCAGCAACTCGGCAGCCAGTTCGCGGTCGATGACTTCGTCACTGCCGCCAAGGAGCGTGAACAGCACCAGCGCCGGTACGGCGGCGATGATTGCGTACTTGAAACGTGAGCGAACGACGCCGGGGATGTCGGTCTCCTGCGTGGTTGCCGAGACGACGGTTGTATCGGAGACCGGCGCGAGATTGTCACCGAATGCTGCGCCGGAAAGGATTGCTGCGAACAGCCACACCGGATCGGCGCCGAGAATCAACCCGGCAGGAAACATCAGGGTGCAGAAAGCGACCGTCGTGCCGTATCCGGTGCCGACGGCTGTCCCGAACGTCGCCGCGAGCACAAACGTTGCGCCGACGAACCAGCCGCCGGTGGCATTGGTCTGGCCGCCGAGCCAGGCCAGGCCGTCAACCAGGCCGCCGACCCGCAACACCTGCGCGAACATTCCCGCCCAGAACCAGGCGATGATAGTGACGGTGGCGACCGGATTGGCCATACCGGCAAACACCGCGTTGGCGTATTCGGCCCAGCGGTCGCGACACAGGAACATGCCGAGCGTGAGGCCGCCGACCATACCCAGGATCAACCCGCGCTCGTCGGGCACGCCGGCAACCGAGATAGTGATCGCCCAGCCGACGAAGAACAGCAAGGGCACGGCGGCGCCGAAGCGGCCGCCAAAGAATCTAAGAGACGGTTCCATGGACCGAAGGATAAGGAATTCTGGCGTGCCGGCATAGCGGCGCCGGCCTAAACTTGCAGAACCCCGCCACCTGTCTCAAAAATAAGGGCTAACCAATGCAGATCACCGTAGGTAGTGCCCGTAGGTAGTGCCGGGGTCCTTCGCTCGTAGGTTTGTCCGGCGATCGTTTCAGTGTGGAGCGGCGGCTAATTTCAGTTACGTTCAACATGACTCCGGCCAAAATGGAAGGCGATGCTTTGCCGTAGACTGCCTTCCGTTCGGTTGAGGCTTGCAGCGACTTTCGAAACCGAGGTGATGCCGCGCGTTTTCGCCTGGAACGCGACCCAAGCACGAGCCTTGGTCAGATGTCGCTCGCAGCTACGCGATTGCAAATCACCCCGCGAAATTGAAAAACGCCGGCAGGCTTCTCTAAACAAATCATCAAGTGTCTGCGACGATGCTGCACTTCGCGCGTTGTCAGTCACTTGAGCGACGAAACTGTCGCCTCCGAGGATGCGCGGATTGGACTTGTTGCATTCATCCAGCGGACACCGGTGAGGCATGTCGACTATGAAGCTCCGGTAGGAGTCAATGGCACAGTCACGATCATGATGAAAAAGGCTAAGAACGAAATCGGTGGTAACCCAAGGCTGCGCAACACCACCGATGTAGGCATGATGGCTGGTCCAACGGTAATCGCTGACCGAGCTGGCTATTCCTGCCTCGACTGGATTCTGGTGGATATATCGCAATACGGTAAGTAGATAGTCGTCGACATCGACCAGAATCGCATGATAGCGACGCTCGAAAAGGTGCCCCGTCGTTCCGAGCCGCGACTGCACGGATCGCGCATAACGGCTAGCGATGCACAACATCACGCGACCGAGTGGAATTTCGTCCACCTGGATAAGCAAGTGCATGTGGTTTGACATGTAACAATACGCGTGCAAGCGAGCCGAATTGCGGTGCAGCGTGTCACTGACAATCTCATCGAGCAGCCGCCTGTCATCAGGCGTAAAAAATAGTCGTTGCTGATGATTACCGCGCATCGTGACGTGATAGAAGCCACCAGACACGTGAATTCGTGGGGCGCGCGGCATCCCTGCCTCCCATGTCACCGAACTGGCGGTAGGATATTTTGACGTGCCAAAGATCGCCATTAGGAAATTTGCGTTATTGCAACAGATAACCGCGAACGCTGAACCCCGGCACTACCCGCGAGGAACGGACACCTACAAACCTACGAGCGAAGGACCCCGGCACTACCTACGGACAGCGTGTGTCAGGCGTGATGTTTTTGGAGGGTATCGGCGCGCGTGGTCGGTTCATTCCGGCGGTCAGGACCATGCGCATGGCCTCTTCGACCGGCATTTGCAGGCGTTGCAGGCAACGCTCGGGCAGGTACAACGTGTAGCCGCCGATCTGGTAGCTCATCGGCAGGTACACCGCGACTACCGTCTCACCATCATCGCGGTTCAGTTCAGGCACTGCCTGTGCCGGCTCGGCGTCGGTAATGAAGCCAATCAGTCGCATTTCGCCCGGCAACGTTACCAGCACAACGCGACGTTTTTCGCTTGCCGGCGAGCGTGACACGAAGAGCATCAGGTCACGAACGCCCCCGTAAACGCTCTTGATCAGCGGTATCCGCTCCAGGATCCGGTTTGCGAGTCCGAGTATCAGGCGACCGAACGCCCACGCATTGACGACGGCACCTATCGCCACCACGATCAGCACGACGACTGTGAGACCGAGACCCGGGGAGTACCAGCCATCCGGCAGCAACGCCTGCCCCATACCGCTGAACAGGGAGTCGGCAACGCTGAAAAGCCAGAGCAATAGATAGAGCGTGACGGCCAGCGGCACCACCACGACCAGGCCGGTGAGAAAAGCACGCCACAGCCAGGCGAGCGGGGGTCGGGATGGCGGCGCTGGTCGATACTGGCGAGGTGCCTGGTAACTGGGCATGGTTCGGGACTCCGTTGGGTCTGCGGGACGGCATCGACCCGCGGTTGCGGAAGTCCTCGAAAATAACACCATTGGCGCAGACATGCGCCAACAGCCTGCCCGGTCACCCACCGCAGCAGATCAGCCTGAGTGCAGCCAGCACGGCGCCCCCGCAGAGCGAACCCGAGCCACGCTCTGCGAAGGCGCCGCTGCAAACAGTAAAAGTTTCGACCGTTATTCGCTACCGCGTTAACTTTTGGCCCGCGACTTGCCCTTGTCTTCCGCTTTGCGACCTTTTTCCAGTTCATCGCGGCTCACGTCACGAGCCTTTTTCGACCGCTCTTCGTCGGAGGTCTTCTTCACGGTCTCGCTGACACCTTCGCGATAACGTCGGTCCGCTTCGCGATTTCCCTCTCCACCGTTGCCTTTCTGTTTCATCGCTTTGTCTCCTGCAGCTCAATCGGAGTTCGTCGTTCGATGAAGACAATGCAAAGTCCATGCCAGCGATAAAGCTGCCGCCGGTGCTAGCGAAAATCGCTCGCGACGGACAGGAATTGTAAGTCGTTCACTCCTGACGCCCCGATTTTCAATTGACTGGCGAAAACGGTTGCTTCAGTCGTGCGAATTGTCATTCGTAATTCGCTCGCACGAAGCGATCGAGCAGCCGCACGCCGAAGCCGCTCGCTCCGGGCGGCGATGTCGGCAAGCCTTCGGACTCCCGCCAGGCCATTCCCGCGATGTCCAGATGCGCCCACGGCATGTTCTCATCCACCCACGCGCCGATGAAAAATGCGCCGACCCCTGCACCGGCACCGGCTTCGGGGCCGGCGCTGTTACGCAGGTCGGCGATGGGCGATTCGAGGTCCCTCGCATAGGACGCGTGCAACGGCAGGCGCCAGAGACTCTCGCCCGACAATTCGCCGGCCGCTGCGAGTTGCTGCGCGAGCTCGTCATGTCTCGAAAATAGTCCGGCGTACTCGTCACCCAGCGCGGTGCGTACAGCGCCGGTTAATGTTGCGAGGTCGATGACGAGGCTCGGCCCGAATTCCTGCTGCGCGTACCAGACCGCATCGGATAGAACCATGCGACCTTCGGCATCTGTGCTGATGACTTCAAAAGTCTTGCCGGACATGGTACGTACCACGTCGCCCGGCCGGCCACTGGTTCCCGATGGCATATTCTCCGCAAGCGCGGCCACTGCAACGGCGTTGACCGGCGCGCGACGTCCTGCAAGCGCCAGTACCGTGCCGGTTACGGCCGCAGCGCCGGACATGTCCGACTTCATGCGCCACATTCCGTCCCGGCCCTTGATGGAAATACCACCGCTGTCGAACGTGATGCCTTTGCCCACGAATGCAAGCGGTGCATCGTTGCGCTTGCCCCCGCTGTACCGCACGACCAGCAACCGCGGCGGCCTGATGCTGCCGCGACCAACGGCCAGGATGCCGCCCATGCCAAGCTTCTCCATCGCCGCGACATCCAGTACGTCGATGCGAATGTTGGCAATGCCATCGAAGGCCTGGCGTGCACGTTCCACGAAACTTTCCGGATAAATCTCATTGCCCGGCTCGCTGATGACATCGCGAGCGAATTGGACGCCGTGGATCACCGGAACCCACTGTGTTCGGTACAGTGAGTCGCCGGTCGTCCCCTTAGGCGTGCGAACGACGATCTCACCTTCGCCTGTTGCAGGAGCCTCGGCGTCGCGTTGACGATACTTCAGGAACCGGTACTGGCCGAGCGAAGCACCGAAGGCAAGTTGTGCGCCGGCTTCGCTTTCATCGCCCGCCCACAGAATGTCGATTCGCTGTGCGGAACTGTCGGCGGCCAACTGGCCGATCAGTCCGCCCGCATCCTCGAAATTCCGTGCGGTCAGGTTGTCGCTTCCCATGCCGACCAGAATGACCCGATCGAACGGCGCCAGTCCGGGCAGATCGAGCGGCTGGTTGGCTTCTGCTTTGAACTGCATCGCATCAACCGCGCGTCGCAATGCGCCATTCGTAACTTCGTTCACGTCTGCGAACGCGCCGTCGTCCCACGCGTTCTGCTGCACGGCCAGAGCAATTGTCCCCGTCGACGGTACCTGATACTCCGCGAAAGAGATCGACCGTTCAGCGACGGCGACGGCGGCGGCCAGAGAACATAGAACTGCGACGACAAACCTTGCCGTGGATTTCATTTCCGATTATCTCCTGATTAGCTAACGTCACTCATTGCTGTACTTTCCAAATGCGCGATACCCTACCATGCCGGGCGTCGCTGGCCCGCGCAGTCAAACCTCTGATGGTTCAGTCTCGGCTTCCTCGATGTCTGCGGACGGAACGTCGTCGGCAGCGCGGATCAACCTCACATCGCGCTCGCCGATCTGCTGGCGCCACATCGCGTAATAAAGGCCCTTCTGATCGAGCAGTGATTCGTGATTGCCCGATTCAATGATGCGTCCTTTCTCCAGCACATGGATGGTGTCGGCGTGCAGAATGGTGCTGAGTCGGTGTGCGATAAGAATCACCATGTGCTGCTTGCTGCCGGACACGCCGCGTACCGCGGTTGTCATGTCATGCTCGGTGATCGAGTCGAGCGCCGAGGTGGCTTCGTCGAAAATGAAAAGGCGTGGTCCACGCAACAGGGCACGGGCGATCGACAGGCGCTGGCGCTCGCCGCCGGAAACTCGCAGGGCACTTTCGCCCAACCGGGTATCGAGACCTTTGCCGGAGCGTTCCATCAATTCGGTCGCCGATGCCTTTTTTAACGCGTCGTGCATCTCCTCGTCCGTCGCATCCGGCTTGACGAGCAGCAGGTTCTCCCGGATCGTGCCGGAGAACAGTTGCGGATCCTGGGTGACAAATCCTATCTGTCTCCGTACCGGGTTGTAGCGCAGCTCGTCAACGGGAATGCCGTTCATGTAAATGGTGCCGCGAATCGGCGTGTACAGGCCTACAAGCAGCTTGACCAGTGTGGATTTGCCCGAGCCCGAGGGCCCCACGAATGCCACCGTCTCGCCGAGCCGAACCTCGAAGTCAAGATGATCGACAGCATTCTCCGTAGCGGTGCGATGCTTGAAGACGACATCGTCGAAGCGAAGATCTTCCAGCTCTCCCATTTCCACCGGGTCATCCGGCCGCTTCTCAACAGGTTGTTGCATCAGTTCGTCGAAGAGTTGCATCGAGGCCTGCGCCTCGCGGTAGTTCAGAATTATTCGGCCCAGGTCCTGTAACGGTACGAATATCATGTTGAGAATGAATTGCGTCGCGATGAGTTCGCCGGTAGTCAGCGTTTCCCTGAAAATAAGCCACAAGAGGATAAACAGTATGGACTGCTTGAGCGTATTGATGAGCGTGCCCTGCAGAAACGCAAGCGTACGCACCCTCCTGTTCTTGTCCATCTCGAGATCGAAGATGTTTTTCGTATGAACCTGCAGCCGGCGGATTTCCGGATAGGTGAGGCCGAGGCTTTTGACCAACTCGATATTGCGCAGTGACTCGGTGATCGAGCCGGCCATTCGGGCGGTTTCGCGAACAACCATGCGCTGTATCGTTTTCATTTTCTGGCTCAGGAGTCCGGTAAGGCCTCCAAGCAACAAGACGCCGACCAGGAAAACCGGGATCAGGAGCCAGTGCTTGGTGATGCCGTACCACAGCAAGAAGACGAAACCGACCAGCGACGAAAAGAGAATATTGACGAAAGCAAAGATAAAACGTTCGGTGTCAGTCCGGACTTTTTGCAGCATGCCCATGGTTTCCCCGCTGCTGCGATCCTCGTATTCCTGGAAAGAGAGCCGCAGCGTTTGCCGCAGACCGTCATTGAATATCTGCATGCCGAATTTCTGCACGACCATTGCCAGGACAAAATCCTGGAATGTCTTCGCAAGCCGCGCCGCAAGCGCTACGCCGGCGGCGATCAGTAGCCAGCCCAGGGCCCCACGGAGAAGCGCGCTATCAGGCTTGTTATCGGGATTCAGCGCGTAGCGATCTATGATGATGCCGAAAATCAGCGGGTCGACGAGCGTAAGGATCTGCGCCGTCGCCGCCAGCAGCAGCGAGAGGACCACCCACCAGCGCAACGGTTGCATGTACTTCCATATGATCTGCATGGTGAACGGAGTCTTGTTGAGCGAAGGGGATGAGTTTACGCGCTGCAGCGTGGTCGCCCCAGACCTGGCGCCGAGGCTGAACCGTGTCGGCCACGGATGCGCGGTAGCCGCCCGGCACAGATCCCGTGTACCCTGCGACAAGTACCCGCAGCGGCCGCCACGCCGCAGGAATCGGTCGTTTTCAGCGCTTGCTCAATAAATCGTGACCGAAGATGACGCCTGCGTTGAAGATCAAGCCTTTCGAGGAGATCTGCTGTGTCCCGATACGACAACATCCTGGGAACCATCGGCAAGACGCCCCTGGTGAAATTGCAGAAGCTCGCTCCGGCGGGTGTCAACGTCTGGGTAAAGATCGAAGCTTTTAATCCAATGGGTTCGGTCAAGGACCGCATGGCGCTGGCCATAATCGAGCGCGCCGAGCAGACCGGCGAACTGCAACCCGGACAGACCGTGATAGAGGCGACAAGCGGCAACACGGGCATCGGGCTGGCGATGGTGTGCGCGCAAAAGGGCTACCCGCTGGTGGTGACCATGGCGGAGAGCTTCAGTATCGAGCGACGCAAGATGCTGCGCTTCCTCGGTGCGAAAGTTGTCTTGACGCCGGCATCCGAGAAAGGCAGCGGCATGTTGAACAAGGCGATCGAGCTTGCCGAGACCCACGGCTACTACCTGTGCCGCCAGTTCGAGAACGAGGCCAATGCTGACGTGCATGCGTGCACCACTGCGCCGGAGATCCTGCAGGACTTCCCGGGCGAGCGCGTGGATTATTTCGTCACCGGATTCGGTACCGGAGGCACGTTGCTGGGGGTGTCGCGGGCATTCAGGAAGGCCGGCACCGGCACACGCATCATTGCCGCAGAACCGGATAATTCCCCGGTGCTGGGCAGTGGCATTGCGCAGCCCCGAGACGATAACGGCAATCCCCACGGCAGCCATCCGCATTTTCGCCCGCACCTGATGCAGGGCTGGAGCCCCGATTTCATATCGCGACTGACGGAGCAGGCTGTTGCCGAGGGCCTCGTCGACCAGATCGTGCCGGTGGCGGGGGATGATGCGTTGTGCCTGTCCCGCGAACTGGCGCGCCGGGAAGGGATCTTCGTCGGCACGTCCGCGGGCGGCACGTTAGCGGCAGCGCTGCAGATAGCAAAGAACGCACCGGCCGGCAGCAACATCGTCTGCATGCTGCCGGATACCGGCGAGCGTTACCTGTCCACGCCGTTGTTCGGCGACATCCTCGAGGATATGAACGAGGATGAGATCGCACTGTCACGCTCGACGCCGAATTACCGCTTCGATTTATCGCCTGCTTCCGCTGCTCCGGCGCCGGATGCGCCCCAGGCCGAACTAGATCCCGATGCAGAGCGCTTTGTCCGTGACGTGATCGGCAAGGAGCCGGTAGTCCTGTTCGCGTTGGAGTGGTGCGAATTTTGCTGGTCCGCCCGCAAGTTGTTCGGGCGACTGGGCGTTGAGTACCGGAGCATCGATCTCGACTCCGTCGACTACCAGGAAGGCGATCGAGGTGTAAAAATGCGTGCCGTCCTGGCGCAACTTGCCGGGGCACCGACCATTCCGCAGATCTATATAGCTGGGCAACACATCGGGGGTTGTACCGAGCTGTTCGATGCGATGCGCGATGGCTCGCTACAGGAACGTTTGAGCAAGGCCGGTGTGAGCTTCGACAGCTCGGTCGACATCGATCCCTACACGCTTTTTCCACAATGGCTGCATCCTCGAAAGTCTGCCTGATGGCACGGTCGGGGCATAAACCGGCTGCTATTCCACTATACTGGCGGTTACCGACATAGTCAGATGGATATAACGGCGACGTGCCCAGGCTCCGGACGCAAGTCCTCGCATTCCTGTCCTTTGCGCTTACCGCGTGCTTCGCGGCGCCGGATGACACGGACGCGTCGCGAAAGGCGGTGCTGGTTGCCGCCGCGTCCGACCTGAGATTTGCCTTATCCGAAGTCGCAAAGCGGTATCAGGAGGACCATAATCTCGAGATAGAGGTTACCTATGGCTCTTCCGGAAACCTTGCGCGACAGATTGCGCAGGGCGCGCCGTTCGAGCTGTTTCTGTCCGCTGACGAGAGCTACGTGCGGCGTCTTGTTGGCCTTGGCATGACTCGCGACAACGGCTCGCTCTATGCGGTTGGTCGCATCGTTTTGTTCGCAGCGAGCGGCTCGCCGCTCGAGCCTGACCCGGAATTGACTGATGTCGGTGCCCGGATTGCAGACGGTTCCCTGCGTCGCTTTGCCATTGCCAATCCCGAACACGCGCCGTACGGGCGCGCAGCCGAACAGGCGTTGCGATCGCTCGCGCTTTGGGAGACGGTGCATGCGGCCTTGCTATACGGCGAAAACATTTCACAGGCCGCACAATTTGCGGCAAGCGGCAATGCCGAAGGTGGCATCATTGCCTACTCGTTGGCAATTACCCCGGAATTTCAAGGGCAAGGCCGCTATGCATTGATTCCCGATACGTTACATGCACCGTTGCGCCAGAGGATGGTGCTTACTCGAGCAGCCACAACCGAGGCAGTAACGTTTTACGAGTATCTTCGTTCGCCGTCAGCCCGCGAAATTCTCGCACGCTACGGATTCGCGCCGCCAATCGCTTGAAACGCCCGCATGGACTGGACTGCATTTGCACTTTCGGTACGGCTTGGGATCTTCACGGTGATCATCCTGTTGCCACTTGCATTTCTTCTTGCTCGCGTTCTTGCCTACCGCGAGTTTCGCGGCCGCGGGTTTGTCGAAGCGCTGGTCGCGTTGCCCCTGATACTTCCGCCGACGGTTGTCGGCTTTTACCTGCTCGTTGCATTCAGTGCCGATTCGGGCATCGGCCGCGTGTTCGAGCAAGTCGTCGGTCACACGCTCGCTTTCAGTTTCGAAGGGCTGGTTATTGCGTCGGTTTTGGTCAACCTGCCTTTCGCCGTGCAGCCGATGCAGAACGCGCTGTCCGCCATACCGGTTAACATCCGGGACGCCGGCCGCTGTTGCGGGCTGTCGCCCATGCAGGTCGTCCAGCGAATCGAGTTGCCGCTCGCATTGCCCGGTGTCGTAACTGCACTCGTGCTCACCTTTGCACATACGCTCGGCGAATTCGGTGTGGTACTGATGGTCGGCGGCGCCATTCCCGGCGAAACGCAGACGATATCGATAGCCATCTACGATCGTGTACAGGCCTTCGATGATCGGGCGGCCGGCATCATGACACTCGTGCTTCTCATCCTGTCCCTGATCACGCTCGGTATTACCAATACTCTCGCACGACGCGTGCGGCGCAACGGCTGACACGTGTCCGGCGGCGCTACCCTCTCGATTCGACTGCGGCAAACCGCGCCGATACCGCTCGATGTGCAGTTTACGGCGCCGGCCGGCGCAATTACCGCACTGTTCGGCCCGTCCGGCAGCGGCAAGACAACCATATTGCGCGCTATCGCCGGGCTCTACGTGCCGCGGGAAGCGGAAATCGTTTGCGGCGAGCGACGCTGGACGGACACCCGCACAGGACTGTTGGTGCCGGCTCATCGGCGTCGCGTCGGGATGGTATTCCAGGACTACGCGCTGTTTCCGCACCTCACCGTGCGTGAGCAGATAGAACTGGCGCTGCGTCACCTGGCCATTGCGCGCCGCCGTTCCCGGGCCGACGAACTCATTGCACTGGTGGAACTTGCCGGGTTCGAGAACAGGAAACCCGCGGCGCTTTCCGGAGGGCAACAGCAACGGATTGCAGTGGCGCGCGCGCTGGCGCGGGATCCGGAAGTCCTGCTGCTTGACGAACCCTTTGCGTCGGTCGACTGGGCGTTACGCGAATCGCTGCGACGCGAGTTGCTGCGCCTGCATCGCACCCTGCCGATCGCCATCGTCCTCGTAACACACGACTTCGACGACGTCGCCAAGCTTGCGACCCATCTCGTCGCTGTGGACCGCGGGAGCCTTAGTGCGTCGGGTACGGTTGAGGACCTCACGGCGAACAACGCGATACCCGGCATGGAGGCCTTCCGCGATCCCGCTGTATCGCTGGATGCCGAAATCGTCTCGCATGACGCCGAACGTGAACTGACCCGGTTACGCGCCGGAGATCTACAACTCGAGGTGCCACCGATCAGTGCAGCGGTCGGCGCCCCGGTACGTATTCAGATTGCGGCGCGCGACGTAATTCTTGCCACTCATCGCCAGGAAGGACTGTCGCTGCACAACACGCTGGATGCCCGCATTCTCGGCATCGACGACGCGCCGCAACCCGGCTTGCGCCTGGTGCGTCTCGCCATCGGCAGGACGCGGCTGCTGGCGCTCATCACGTCGGATGCCGTTCGCAGCCTCGAACTCAAAGCGGATGTCCCGGTCAAGGCCCTGATCAAATCGGTGGCCGTGGAATCGTTTGCCTGACTGGCCCGGACAATTCATGCAACCGGAACTCTGGATCAAGTTGACCTTTCCCGGCATCGGCCAGATCGGACCGGGCAAGGTGAAGCTGCTGCGGAATATCGCGCAACACAAATCCATTTCGGCCGCCGCCCGGGCGATGGACATGTCCTATCGGCGCGCCTGGCTGCTGGTCGAGGAGGTCAACGGGTTGTTCGAGAAGCCGGTCGTCACCAAGTGGCAGGGTGGCGAATCCCGTGGCGGCGCATCGTTGACAGAATTCGGTGAGGCATTGATCGAGCACTACGATACCCTGGTTCGACAGTCGACGGATACCAACCGTGCGCTGTTGAAGAAAATTGGCCGGAGCAGCCGACGTCAGCGAAAGAAGAACTGACGCTCGTGTCTTTTTTGCGCCATGAGCCATACTCGATAGCGTGGCAAAAAAACTCTACATAGTGAACGGGCCAATATTGTGAGCCGTTATCGCCCGTATCACGGGCGACAACGCGCAGCGCATCGGTTGCCTGTTGTAGGAGCCCGCCCTGCGGGCGAATGCGGCAGCGACCGGACTTTTCCTGTTCGCGCGCCGGGCGCGCTCCAACAGCGTTTTTGCCAGCCCGTCTCACGAGCGACAATCCGCTGCGCGTCGATTACAACCTGTAGGAGCCCGTACTACGGGCGATCAACCCTTCAAGCCGGGCGAATATTCGCGTTCAACCGAAACAGGTTGCCCGGGTCGTAACGCTTCTTCACTGTCAGCAAGCGTTCATAGTTACCTCTGTAATTCTTGTTGATCGCCTGCTGCCCTTCATTGGCTGTTTCATTCGTGTAATAGCCATCGGTAAACGGTTCAAGCGAAGCCCAATAATGGCGTTGCCATGCCTGTGGCTTTTCAGGATCACTGTCGAGCGGCCAGTTGATTACAGTGGCCATCATGTGCGATGCATAACGATGTGGAAATGCGGTTGCGTCGTCCGCGACACGTTTGATGGCGCCACCAGCGACCTGGAAGAAAAACATCGTGCCGCGCGTCGGATCGGGTTGGAAGCCGTCTGCAATCGCCTGCACGAGTTTGTCATCTATGCCGGTAACAAATCCCGATTTCACATACTCGCCGGCCGCACGCGGGTCGCTGTTGTCAAAGGCACGCTGCACTGCTACATAGTCGGCAGCGGCAATTGTATTGACAATCGGCTTGCCGAGCTTTGCAAGCGGCGCAAGATCGCGCTCCGCTTCCGCGGGCGTACCCGAGTGACAAATGTGCAGCAGGCAGACTCCCGGCTCACCGGGTGCTGCATTGATCACAAAGTCTACGTACAGGTTATCAGGCGCGGCAACGCTGAATTCCGAGTAGAACGACAGCACATCCTTGACCCGTGCCAGCGGAAAAACGACTTCGCCGGCCGTCACTGTGCGTCGCATCGGGTGCAGTTCGAATTCGAATGATGTAACGACACCGAAATTGCCGCCACCGCCGCGAACGCCCCAGTAGAGGTCCTCGTTTTCCTCGGCGCTGGCGCGCCGCAACTGGCCGTCCGCATTAACGATGTCGACGGACTTTACGTTGTCCAGCGCGAGACCGAATCGTCGCGCAACACGGCCAAAACCACCGCCGAGTGTCAGTCCGCTGACGCCGGTGTGCGATACCGTGCCGGCCGTAGTTACGAGCCCGTGCGCCATCGCTTCATGATCGAGCTCACCTAAAAGGCTGCCGCCGGCAACGTAGGCACGACGTTTCGCAGCATCGACACGCACATTCCGGAAGGTAGACAGATCCAGCAACAGGCCGCCATCGCAGGTGGATTTTCCAGACCAGCTATGTCCGCCGCATTTCACGGCTAGCAACAGCTCACGTTCCCGCGCGAAATTGACAGCGTGCTGGATGTCTGCAACGCCACTCGGTTGTACGATCAGGGCAGGGTATTTGTCGATGGATGCATTCATAACGCGACGGGCCCTGTCATACCCTTCGCTGCCGGTCAGCAGCAGGCTGCCGCGCAGGCTGGCGCCGAGCTCATTGACGGCCGCTTTCTCCAGAACGACGGCGGCCCCGCTCCCGGTGGCTGCATCGATATCCGAGCTTGCCAGCGTTAGCGCTCGCAGCGCGGCACCGAACGATAGTTGCGGCGCCAGCGCGGCCGCAACCGCGGCAGTAATGGAACCCCGCATGAAATGACGACGATTCATTTTGATACCCCCAAGAAGATATAGTCAGGAAGCGAATTTTTTTCGATTGTTACATAGAATCGCGGGTAAATCGGCGTTTTTCAGCCACCTTGATTCAGCCCGTCATCTACGGCCGACCCAGCTTTGATTAACGACGTTCCATCTGCCGGCGCCGCCCAATTGACCGTACACGGGGCACCAGGAAAAAATTGCTTGTAGGATGCGGGCGAACGCGGCAACGACGAGCCTGGGTCCGGTCGCGGCCGATAATTGCTCCTGCATAATCTGCATTCCCGCCATCCATGGCGGTCACGAAGGGCGCGCTCCTACGGTGCTCGCACCAGCCCGGATTACGGGCGGTAACCACGACCTGTTGGAGTCCGAACTGCAAGTGCGGGTTGACCGGCTTCAGGGTCAGCCCCCATTATCGCCTGATAGTGCCCAGGAGGTCGCTGAAGTCATCACTCCACACTCGCTTCCATGCGCGCGCTTGCAAGTTGGTTACAACGAGGCCATCGACCGTGCCCCGCTCAAACTTGACCGCCTTCCCGGCGACCAGAACCCAGTCGGCGGTCGAGCTCACACCGGTGTCCACAGGTGCCGTAACCAGTAACGCTTCCCTTCCCAGGACGGCCGCGACGTTAGCCACGACGGGCGCCAGGTCCAGGTAATTGTTGGTGATATGAAACGCCAGCACGCCACCGTCCTTCAGGTGCGCCCAGTACAACTGGTGCGCTTCGAGAGTCAGAAGATGCACCGGAATTGCATCGCTGCTGAATGCGTCGATAACGAGCACATCGTATTGGCGGCTGCCGAACTCCCGCAATTCCTGCTCCATTGAAATACGAGCATCGCCAACGGCGATATCGATTGTAGCCGGAGAATCCTCAAGGAACGAAAAATGCCGATGCGCAAGATCGACGACGGACGGATTCAATTCGTAGAAGCGCAACTCGTCCGACAACTCGCCATAGGCCGCCAATGTGCCAACGCCCAGCCCCACAATTCCGATCCGCCGACTGCCAGCCTGCTGCGCCGTATTCCTCATGACCAGGCCGATGCCCGTATTGACGCTGTAGTAGCTGGTCGGTACATCGGCCTGTTCTTGATCAAGTAACTGAAAACCGTGGATGGTCGTACCATCGACGAGGACACGTCGCGGCAGGTCGTCGTCGACGATGTCCCTGACATTCAGCACACCATAGAAGTTTCGCGAACTCGCGACGTCATACCGCGGTATCAGGTTGTAGATCGCAACCACGACTGCCGGAAAAAGAAAGACGCCGATAATCCAGCCGACGGCGAACAAGCGTCGGGTCCAGCGCTCCAAAAGCGCGGGCAAGGCAGAAGAATCCTGTACCGCTTTCGTCGCTCGACGCGCTTTGAAATCGCGAAACACCGTAGCGCCGAAAGCAAGGTAGATTACGTAAACGCCGGCCAGCGCTTCCCAGTATCTCGTGAACACCGTTGGTGCCACGATGGCGACGAGCGCGCCGCCAAGTGCGCCGCCGAACGCGATCCGCAGGTAGTAAATCCCAAGCCTTTCCGGGAGCGGTCGCAATCGGTACAGCTCGCCGTGGCACACCATGCAGATACACAGGAGTACCAGCAGCCAGGTACTGACAACCGGCACGATCTCGAACGAGGAGCCAAAGAAATTGAGGATGACAAGCGTGCTGCCGGCAACGATGAACAGCGAGCCCCAAATTGCACGGTCGTAGAAACGCTCGCCACTGAAGCAGGCGATATAGGTCACGAGATAAACGATCAGCGGCAGAATCCACAGGAAGGGAACCGGCGCCACGTTCTGGGTAATCTGGGTCGTTATAGCCAGCAGCATTACAACGCCGCCCGAGGACAGCAGTACTGTCAGTACGGCATCGGCCGGAGCGATCGCCGAACGTACGGCTTCTCGGTCTGCTTCCGGTGATACGACAGGCAACTCATCCGGCGTCCGGCGATGACGCTGCCATACGAGCCAGCACGCCGCGAGAGAGAACAGTGCAAAAACCGCATAACCGGTTGACCAGGTAATGGTCTGACTTCGCAGGCTCATGTTGGGCTCGATGAGCAACGGATAGGTAACGAGAGCTGACAGCGCTCCGGCATTCGATAACACGTACAACCAGTACGGGGAGCGTGCCGGTCGGGTAATGGAAGACCAGCGCTGGATAAGCGGGGCGGTGCTTGCAAGAACGGTGAACGGAAAGCCTAGCGCCGCAAGCAGCACCAGCCAAATTGCACCACCGGGATTGCTCGTGCCGACATCAGAGCCGGTGACAGCAAAGGAGAGCGGCATGGACATCGTGGATATCAGGAGGAGTGCGCCGTGTACGATTGCCTGACCACCCGGTTTCAGGTGTGCGGTAAGCAGGTGAGCGTAGCTGTAACCCGCAAGGAGCATGGACTGAAAAAAGAACAGGCACGCAGTCCACACGGACGCACCACCGCCGAAGACAGGAAGCAGGAATTTTCCGGCGATCGGCTGGATCTGAAACACGAGGAGGGCGCCCGCGAAGACTGCCATTGCATAGATGATGGCCTGGCTTGCTGAATCTACTGGTGATCCTTTGTGCAACTGAATCCCTGCACGAACCCTGAGTTCGAAATGACGTAAGATGGCGGCTTGCGCCCATGCCCGTGGAATGAGCCATGCGACTCAAAGAAATCCGCTCCGCCCCCTTCTGGCTGCTGGTTTTTCTGGCAACACTGTCAGCATGTCATTCACCTACCCGGGGAGCAAGCCAGGCGGGCGCACTCGCCGCAGAGCCGGTTGGCAAAC
>JBGTHC010000134.1:0-3169 GCA_041746375.1 Woeseiaceae bacterium | reverse complement strand
GATGCTCGACGCTGCGCTGCCCTGCGGCCAGCATGTCCGCCAGCGGAACGCGTATCGGACGATGCCCCGCGAGCCCCATCCCCTGCCTGCGTGACTCGACTGCGAGCGCCTGGTAGGTGGCGGGCGTGAGTTCGGAATAGGCGTTTACACAGGGTCAGGTCTTGCATTGCGACATCGCGTCTATCGCTTCCGACTCTACCCTGGTGCAGTCTCGCAATACAAGACCTGACCCCATGATCTTGTCTGGTGCAGTCTCGCAATACAAGACCTGACCCCATGATCTTCTCATGATCTTCCCCGACGGCGACATGCGGCCGGCGCAGCCTGGTAGCCGTTCGGTACGTTGCGATGTCGGTATGGGCAACTATTGTCCGTTAGCGCAGAAGCACCCCTATGAGTAATGTCGCGATCGCGTTTGCCGCAACGATGAACAGCCCTATTGTCCACAACTGAACCCGCGCGTTCGTTGGATTTCCACCATTTCGTATTTGCGGATCGTCGCGACACACGATGTCGTTTCCGGGACCCGTTTCTCCAACTTTTCGCAATGTGACAGCGAGGGCATAGCAGTAGGGTGCGGTATTGTCGGAATTTAGTGTCCGCACGTGAATGCTGCTTCCCTTTATTCCCCAGTAGTAGAAGTCGTAAAACTCGGTCTCGTCGTATGGGCATGGTTTCTCTGGTTTCTTGCCCTTGGCAATCCAGAGGCTTTGTCGCTCCGGCATATCTGTGTCATTTGACATGAGTGACAACTGATAACAGCCACTTTTCCAGTGCAGTTTCATGTCTTCCGGTTTGACAATGTCGAAACGCAGTCTCACCTCGCTCTTGACCTCGCTTAGATCGATACTTCCGTCTTCTTTCACTTTGGCATTTTGCGGAAACGGCGATCCGGGAGCGTACTTGAATATGACTGCACCCTTCTGACTTGGGTCCGTCGTTTCTCGATTCGCACTCAGCTCTACTCGAACCTGCATTTCTACAACCATGATGGTGACCTCCTGATTGATGGTCGGCTCTGCCGGATTGAATGGATCGTTTGCATCGGTGGATCGAATCCTAGTTTGCGGTTTCGGGGCTGGCCAAAACACGCGGTCCTGCTCCTGCATCCATCCCATAGCGAGCCAGCATGGCGACGTAGCCAGGTTCGCGAAAACCGGCCTGTGCCAGACTCGTCACCAAGGGCTGCGCTGCATCCGTCCTGCCCAGCCCAAGCAGGGCTGCGGCCAGTGTGGCGCGCTCAATGGGTACCCGGGCTCGAAAGTCGATGCCTTCCAGCAACTCCACGATTCTGCGTCTGTTGGCCCGGGCCAGATCATTTTTTCCTACGGTGTCGTACTGATCTGCGAGCAGAAGCAAGGCGCGTGATAGCAGCAAGGCGTTGTCCGTCGGGTCTTGCGCGCGTTCAAGCCGCGCTTCCAGCTCGCCGGCTATCTGCCTGGCAAGCTCTATTGCCTGACCGGCCTCGCCGGAGTCAGCGGCGACGCTGGCTTTTACCAGCGCACTGTCTGCGAAGCGCAGTTGCCAGCTTGCGACACGGTCGTCCCTACTGATCAGTTGCGACGCTGCCGCCGTTGACTTGCTGGCAGCGTCAATGGCTTCCGGCAATCGGTTTGAGTGTCGGAGTACATTTGCCAGGTTGGCGTAGGCAACCGCAGAGTCTTCTATCCATTGCATATTGTCCGGATCCTGCATTGAAAGTTCGTTGCTGAGCGCAAGCGCACGCTGTCCGTGCTGCAGGGCACTCTCGGTGTCGCCCAGGGTGAGCATCAGGTAGGAAGCGGTTCGCTCGGCAACTGACAGGGAGCCCCGGGCGCTGTTGTTCTTGGGGTCTTCGGCAAGCACGTTGTGATAGATGGCTATTTCATTCTGACGATGTGCAACGCCCTCGGTCAGGTTGCCCAGCCTTGAGGAAACATCAGCCAACCAAGCGCGAGCTTGCGCCGCACGCATTTTTCGTTCGCTGGGCTTGTCATCGTGGGTGCCGGGCTGGCTTGTGGAATGCAGCTCCTGTTCAAAGACGACCTTCGCCTCATCCAGCCGCCATTGTCGGAACAGCAGAATGCCCAGATTGCTGTTTGCGTAGCTGACCTCAGTCTGCCAATCCTCATTCTTGGGATCGATTTCGACCAAGCGCTCTGCCAGGCGCTTGTATTCCTGGAAGGCCGGTTCGGCAACCGCAATATTCCCGCGCTGGTAGGCGATGTATCCGACCCAGTAAATACTTTGCGCATGATCAAAAATGCGTTGCCCGTTGCCGGGTTCGCGGACGACGAGTTCGGCGGTGCTATCGGCGGCTTGTTCGAACACCATGAGTGCTTCGTCGAGTTCGCCGCGCAGGTCGTAGACCTCGCCGATCATGTGCAAGGCGCGGGCGCGACGGGCGAGACCCTCAGCGTCGAGATCCTCCGACTTTTGGGCGGCGTAGTAGGCCAGGGCTTCCTTGCCGACGGCGTCGAGGGTGGCGAGCTTGCCGTCGGGTTCGAGTTTCTTGCGCAGGTCGCCGATCATGAACTCGACCAGGCCTTCCGCGTGACTGCGCTGGTCCACGGCTTCGCGACGTGAGGTGACAGCAAGCAGGGTGGAAAGACCGAGCACGACCACGAGCGCCAGTGACGCACAGGTGACCCAGAACATGTTGCGGTGACGGCGCTGCTGATCGCGCTGGACCAGGGTGTCGTAACCAATGCCAAGAATTCCGGCGATCAACTTGAGCAGAGAATGACTGCGGCCGTCGCCGAAGCGGCGGGCATCGGCAGCGACCGGTTCGCTCTTGCCATTGCCGGTTTTCGACTGTGCCTGCTCGAGCGCTGGCGGAAAACAGAGTGGCGCGGCAGGATCCGGGCCGGCATCGACAATCAGACAATGGATGCGGTCGCCGCGCCCGAGTCGCTGGAAGGCAAGCACTTCCTCGTTGACCCAGCGCGATTGCGCGGATTCGGTCGAGCAGATGACGATAAGGCACCAGGACTGGCTCAGCGCTTGTTCGACCGCAGCACCGAGATCACTGGCGGTGGGCAACTCGTCACGATCGCGGAATATCGGCGACAACCGCGGTGGCACGCGCCCGGCGGCGATCGGCATGCCGATCAGCCGGCTGGGCACGCGGTAGGTTTCAAGGCTCTTGTGCAGCCAGCGTGCCCACGCCGTATCCGCGTGGCTGTAACTG
>JBGTHC010000133.1:0-5705 GCA_041746375.1 Woeseiaceae bacterium | reverse complement strand
CGGCCGCCATTGCCCGCTGCACCGGCGCCGCCGACGTCATGGCCGTCGTGAAATACGCACAGACCCGCGGAATCGCCGCGACAGTGCGCGGCGGGGGCCATCACGTGGCCGGCAAAGCCGTCCGCGATGGCGCGATCGTCATCGACCTGGCACCGATGCAGGGCATCCGGGTCGATCCGGACAAAAAGCATGCACGAGCCGAAGGCGGTTTGCGCTGGGGTGCATTCGACCACGAAACGCTGGCACATGGTTTGTATACGACCGGCGGTACCGTCTCCGTCACCGGTATCGGCGGCCTGACGCTCGGCGGCGGGCTTGGCTGGCTCATGCGCAAGCACGGGTTGAGCTGCGACAACCTCATCGGTGCCGACGTGGTCACAGCGGACGGTCGACTTATGTCAGCTAATGCCTCGGAGAACAACGACCTGTTCTGGGCGTTGCGCGGAGGCGGCGGCAACTTTGGTGTGGTGACGGCATTCGAATTTCGGCTCCATGACGTCGAGCCAATCGTGGGCGGCCTCGCTGTGTACTCCGGCGATCGGCTGAAAGACATGCTGCATTTCTACCGCGATTTCACCGCCAGCGCCCCGAACCATCTCGAAACGCAAGCCGGCGCGATGATCGGTCCGCCGGGCACCCCGGTCGAAGGCCAGGTTGCGGGCTGGATGGCCGTCTGCCACAGCGGGCCCCAGGCCGCGGGCGAACGCATCGTCGCTCCCATTAAAGCATTCGGGCCGCCGGTTCTGGATTTCATCGGTCCGACGTCGTACGCCGCCATCCAGACGATGTTCGATGCGGGAATGGCCGTTACGACTCGCAACTACTGGCGTTCGAGTTTCATGAAAACGCTTGACGACGGCGTGCTCGACTCGCTAGTCCTGCATGCCGGTGACATGCCGCGACCCGGCACCCTGCTGTTGATCGAGCATATGGGAGGCGCGATCAGTCGCATCGGCGAGCACGAAACGGCTTTCGCCAACCGCGGCGCCCGATACAACGTATCCGTGTTGTCGAGCTGGCTTGATCCGGACACCGACGAAAAGAACATCGCCTGGACACGTCAATTCGGCGACGAATTGAACGCATCGTCGACCGGCGGCGCGTATGTGAACTATATGGCCAACAGCGACAACCCGGTGGCGGTCCGGGCCGCCTACGAGGCAAACTTCGAGCGTCTCGTGGCGGTCAAACGGAAGTACGATCCGGGCAACTTCTTCAACAGCAGCGAAATCATCAAATCCTGAACTGGCACGGTGCCGATTACATGGGCCAGCCGCCCGCCATGGACCGGTACAGCGCGACCAGCGCCACGGCGGAACGCGTCTCAGCCTGCACCAGCCGGTCTTCCGTCTCCAGTTGTGCGCGCTCCGCGTCCAGCACCTGCAGGAAATCGGCCACGCCGCCGTCGAATCTGAGGCGCGCAAGGCGCGCGGCTTCGTTGCCGGCGGCCGCCGCGGTTTCGAGATGCCGGCGCTCGCGTTGCAGGCGCGCATAACGTACCAGCGCGTTTTCGGTTTCTTCCAATGCACGCAGCACCGTTTGCTCATAGCTCGCCAGGTTGCCGGCGGCATCGGCGTCAGAAGCGGCAATTCTTGCTCGCACGCGGCCCACGTCGAGGAAAGTCCAGTCGACGCCCAGCGCAACGGCTCTCGTCTCGCTGTCGCGCTCAAACAGTTGGTCGGTTTCGAGCGCTTGCGTGCCGAACAGTCCCGCGAGGGTAAATCTCGGGAACAAGTCCGCCGTCGCAACGCAGATGCGCGCAGTGGCCGCCGCAAGACGGCGTTCGGCCGCAACCACATCCGGGCGCCGTCGAAGAAGGTCTCCGGGCGTGCCCGCCGGCAATTGTGCGGGAAGTGCCGGCAGCGGCGCCGCCTGTTCGAGTTCGGCAATGAGCGCCGCTGGCGTGCGACCGGTCAGTACCGCGATGCGGTGAGCCGACACACCGATCTCGCTCTCCAGCGCCGGAATCAGCGCCAGGGTGTTCTCGAGCTGGCTCTCGGCCTGGGCGACGTCGAGCTGTGTGCCGCTGCCGGCATCGAGCCGAGCTTGCACGAGTTCGAGGGAACCGCGCTGGTTGTCTGCATTGCTGCGGGCGACGTGCAACTGCTGCTGCAGGCCGCGTAACCGGAAGTAACTCTGCGCGAGTTCGGCTACCACTGCGACCTGCGCGACAGCGACGTCAGCGGCGCTTGCCGCGGCTTCCGCTCGCTCGGCTTCCACGTTGCGGCGAACTCGCCCGAAGAAATCGAGTTCCCAGGCGGCTGCGATCCCGGCGTCATAACTTTCAACATCGCGTTCTGCACGCGTCGCACCGGGTAAAGAGTTCGAGGTCCGCCCCGTACTGGTCTCAAACGATCCGTTTGTGGGCCTGGCGATGCTCGGCGCAGGCGAGGGCTTAATGCTTGCCAACGACGTCATGGTGAAATATTGCATGACGTTCACCAACGTCCGTCGCGTCCTTGCGGCCTGGAAAGGCCCGGACATGGAGCTGAATGCGCTGTTTCTCGGCGGCCGGGTGCTCTCGCCGAAAGTCCGGGCATTTGTCGACTTTATCGCCGAGAAAATGGAAATGCAGTGCCACGCTGCGAGTATGGGCGGCGCCTGTTTCGAGCATGCTGAAGAGAGCGCGCTGAGCGCCTGACTGAGCGCGTACTAACGCACGTAGCTGGCGCCGTTAATATCGAACGTCGCACCGGTTGCATGATCCACATTTCCTGACAGCAGGAAAACGATCATGTTGGCGACCTCTTCCGGTGGCGCAGCGTCCCCCATTGGAATCTCGGCGAGCGCGGTTTCGTTGCCGGGCTCGTATATCACCGACGCCATATCTGTCCGCACCCAGCCGGGTGCGATGACAAACGCCAGAATCCGTTCTTTCGCCCAGGCTCGCGCGATTGATCGCGTCAACGCAACCACCGCCCCCTTGCTGGCTGCATAGTGCAGGGAGTCAGCACTATCGCCACGAAAAGCGGCACGACTGGCAACATTGACAATGCGTCCGCCGCCGCGCGGACGAAAATGCAGGATCGCCTCCCGGCAGATATCGGCGACGGCTCGCGTGTTAACGGCCAGTACTTCGGTCCAGTCGTGCTGCCAGGTGTCGTCGTCCGTATCCAGCGGAGTGGCGGGCGCAATGCCGGCGTTGTTCACCAGCCCGTGGATAACACCATCGGCCTGATCGAACGCTTGCCGCCATAACAACTGCCCCGCGCCTGGCTGGGAGAGGTCTGCTTTTATGGAATGCACGCGCGCCGGTCCGTGCCGGGCCGAAAGCTTTTCGAGGGTGCCCGCGTTGCTTCTGAAACTGCCGATAATCGATGCGCCCGCGTCGAGCGCCACGGTAGCTGTAGCTGCGCCGATACCACGCGAGGCACCGGTGATGAGAATCGTTTGGCCTTCGAGTGTCAACATGCTTCATTCTTCAGCAACGAAAACATAATGGCATTCGCAACAAAATGGCAGCTTTCAGGGCCACCTGGAATCACTGTCGCCCCCGGCGACCGGTCGCGGCGGCTTGCGGGACCACACCGGCAAACGCAGATTGTACGCGATCGCCAGCCCGCGAATTGCGAATGTAACGATGAAGCCGGCAGCTGCCGCGAAAGTTGGTGCAATCGCTTGCGCAATCAAGAGCACGTAGACGCAGGCACCAAGTGCGGACGCGGTCACATATATTTCGTGCCGCGAAATGACAGATGGCTCACCGCCAACGACATCGCGCACGATGCCGCCAACTGAACCGGTAATCACACCCATTACGACTGCGATCAGCGCACCCCCGCCGTGATCCAGGCCTTTCACAGTTCCGGCAATTGTGAACAATGCGAGACCCAGTGCATCGAGCCATAGCAGCAGTCGGTAACGGGATTCCACCAGGGAAGCGGTGAAATGCAGGATCAGGGCAGTAATCAGGCACGCCGTTACATAGGTGGGATTGCTCAGCCAGAACACGGGCACGTCCAGGATCAGATCGCGAATCGTTCCGCCGCCAACACCGGTAAGTGTTGCGAGCCACATAAAGCCGAGCAGATCCAATCCATTTCGCGACGCGACCAATGCTCCGGACGCCGCAAATACAATCACAGCGAGAATATCGATAACAAACATGGGATCAGAAAGAGATATAAGTTCGAACATTAACAATCACCAAGCTCACGATCCCGACAGGGCGGCCAACTGAAATAGCCGCCGAGAAGAATCGACGAAAACCCCTTATTGCTGAAAAAGTGTTACCTGTGTCCTCGGAATAAACTGTAAACGATGTGACCGAAATGGACCGCTGCTGAATGGTGGTGATGGGTACTATCGATCGGGCTTTGTATCTATATGTTTAATAGACAGTTTATGGCTCCGGAGGAACGTAGTTGCCCCCAGATCTGTTCCCAATTATCGTGGCTGTACAAGGACGTTGATGGAATGCTACGCCGCTCTTAAGCATGTATCAGATCCCGGCAAATCTTGTCGGGAGTTCTCGGACTGATGACGGACTTTTCGGTCAACCCGCTGCCGATTTGCGCATATCTTGGCAGTCTCGGTTGTCGTCGGGATCGCTAGTGAATCAAGCTCGCGTAGGGAATCCTCAGACCTTTGTGCAGCCTCTTGATCATAGGCAACGTCAGATTACGTTTCTTGGTCAGCACTTCAGACACGCGCCCACTCGGTCCAATGTAAGGTTCCAGATCTTTGCGAGTGAGGTCATTTTGTTCCATAAGAAAAGTGATCGCCTCAACTGGATCTGATGCTGGGATAACGAAATGTTCCTCTTCGTATTTCTCAACAAGGAGCATCAAAACGTCCAATTCGTCTCCCCTTGGCGAACCGGACTTCGCACCCCATAATTCCTCGATGCGCTTTAGCGCACGATTCAATTCACGGTCATTCCTAATCGGTTTCAGTTTCATCACAAATCTCAAATGTTATCGATATCTTCAATCTCGTCATACTGCTTATGTGTTCCTACGAAGCGAATCAACAATCCATGTCGAGCGTAGTCTGTTAGCACTACAATGCGGTACTTGTTACCGCAGATACTAAAGACGACTCGGTTGTTCTTCAGAATGCTAGCGTTGCGCAGATCGGCCTTTAGCTCGTGAGGTGATTTCCACTCCGCCGATGTGCAAAAGTTGTACCATTCCGTCATTTGTTTCTTTGCGTCTTTGTACTTCGGACTACTTTCCCAAAATCTCCTTAATCGGGACTTTGCTATTAACCGCATTGACCCACATTAGCATTCTCCCACGATGGGAGCAAGAAGAATTCTCCCAAAATGGGAGTTATGCACAAGTGAACCAATTGGAGGCAACTCGGTTTTCATTCCAGAGAGTTGCCCCAAAGTTGCTCCCAGATGGTCGATGCTACCTAGTGATTTCAACACTTGAAAAACCCTCGAGTCTACTTGTGCCCGGAGGCGGCAATGGGCTGTTTCGTCCGTAGCCATACGCTCCCGGACGACCCGAAGGCGAGCAGGACAACGGTTTGAGGCGCATCTGAATTCTCAATTCAATTCCGTGTTTCGGAATTGAATTGCCCTGTTAACCTATTGATTAAAAGATCTGTTTTGAACGTGGTGGTGATGGGTGGACTTGAACCACCGACCTACGGATTATGAATCCGTCGCTCTAACCGGCTGAGCTACATCACCAAATGGTAAGGGGACGGGCGCGAAAGGCCGCAAATTGTCTGACGGTGCATTGCTGCTGTCAAGG
>JBGTHC010000132.1:0-3313 GCA_041746375.1 Woeseiaceae bacterium | reverse complement strand
AGCAACGCAGCGCTGCGGCTGCTCGATGCATTTTGGCGGTCTCTCGTTGGGAATTCCGGCAGCGGCCGCAATCGGATCGATCACCTGGACATACGTCGCAGCGAAATGCAGGTGCTTTCACCAGCCCACACCGGTGGCCTGTCAGAAACTGTGATTTCTCTCGCCGATCTGGAACTCGAGATGCACGATCTCGGCACGACGTCCCCTGCCCCGTTCGACCTGACAGCGACTGCCGACGGTTACGGGCCGGGCTTCAGCTGGTCGGTCGCGGAGCTGCAAAGCAACGCGGCGATCGACACGCGCCATGGCCAGGCACAAATCGACACGGTACGACTCGAAAATCCGCAGATCCGCTTTGAGCGTGACTCCGCGGTCGAGCTTGCTCTGTTAATGGATCCGCGAGAAGCACCGCTGACGATTGGCATGATCGAAGTCGTGGGCGGAGAGGTGGACTTTGTCGACCAGAGCGTAACTCCGGCGGTGCGACTGGCAGCCGATGAGGTAGCGGGCAGCATTTCGCATAACAGTCTCGACGGAGAGCCAGCTTTCTCGCTCTCGCTCCGCGGCCGGTTGGCGGCTACGGGTAGCGGCGAAATAATCGCTGAATGGCAGCCGTCGCGAGCGCGTGATGCCACCCGCATCGACGTCCGCCTTGAGAATGTCCCGTTGTCCCCGGTATCGACGTATCTCGCGGAAACCATTGGACGACGCATCTCGGCTGGCGATATCGATCTTGCGCTCCAGGTTTTGATCGAAGACGAGCGGTTAAGCCTGGATAACCGCATTGCCGTCAGGGAACTTCGCCTGGGTGAGCGGGTGCTGACGCCAGCCGCCGTTGACCTGCCGTTGGAGCTGGCGGTCGCGTTGCTCGAGAATAGCGAGGGTGTCATCGATTTCCAGGTGCCGGTGGAACAACGCCCCGTCACGGCCGGTTCTGACCCTGCAGCATTGTTCGCCCAGGCTTTTGCCGATTACGTAATCGAGCTAACGAGTAATCCTTTCGAGAATCTTGCCGGGCTCACGGGTGAAGCGGACATGGATCTGGGCTCGATCGAATTTTTCGCCGGGAGCGCGGAGATCACCGACGAAACAGCAGCGAAGCTCACTGTACTTGACTCCGTACTCGAACAGCGGCCCAGGCTCGGGCTGATCGCGTACCCCGGCTACGATCCGGTGATTGATCGCGAGGCTCTGGCGCGGCAGCAGATCCGCTTGCACGTAGTTTTAGCAACGAGCAGCCGTCCACCGGGGCAGGCCGCCGATGAATCGATTGATTTCGCAGACTCAAAAGTGCACTCGGTGCTGGAAGAGTTCGCCGCGAATCGTCTTTCGGCAGAGCGGCAGGCAGCTATCGACAGACGGTTCAGCGACAGGGATGCCATGTATTACCGCGCTGTTTTCGATGCACTGGTGACCAATGAAGAGGTTGGCGCGGCAACTCTCAATCGCCTGGCTGGTTTTCGTGCGCGGTCCGTGATTGGTGCACTCGCTGCATCCGGCAACGAGGATGGACGACTTCGGCAGGCCGCTACCATAGAGGCAACGACGACAGTCGGGGACCGTGCAATCGTCAGGCTCGAAGTACAGGCCGTTGAGCCTGCGACCCCCTGATTCGAAGGCGGATTCGATGGCAAGGCGCGCTCTGTGATCTGTAAAAAACGGTATGGCCCAGGCTCAGGCAACCTTCGCTGAACCGGCGCCGGCCTCCACATCCTGGCGGGGGCTGGGGAAGGCGCTCTTTGAAAATACGCCGGTGACGAGTAACGTATAGTCGTCGTCTTCCTTGAGTTCGACGCGGTTGCGGCCGCGCACCTTGGCTTCGTAGAGCGCCTGGTCGGCAAGCTGCAGCGCACCTCGTGGGCCGCGCTCCTTCGTCGGCTTCATCACGGCGGCGCCCACGCTGATCGTCACCCGCCCGGAGATTCCATCGCGTTGCTCGATAGCCAGGTCCGCTACTGCGCGACGCATCTGTTCTGCGATGTGCGCGGCTTGCCGGCATTCCGTATCCTTGAGGACAACTGCGAATTCCTCACCGCCATAGCGCGCCAGCACCTCGAGAGGACGGTCGACGAACTTCTGAAGTGTTTCGGCGACAAGACGTAACGCCCGGTCACCCGCCTGGTGCCCGTAGTGATCGTTGTATTTCTTGAAATAGTCGACATCGACCAGCAGCACGGCGATGCTGCGCCGGTCTTCGATTGCCCGCTGCCACAGGCGCGCGAGGTGCTCGTCAAACATGCGACGATTCTTGGTACCGGTCAGTGCATCGTGTTCCGCGAACTCGGCAATCAACTGGCTTTCGAGAAAGCTTTTGCGCGAACCTTCGTCGATGTGTCGCGACGCGACGGCACAGGCGACGGCGATCGCCACCATGAACGTGCAGGCGAACACCGTCGCGGAAAGAACAGGTGTGATAGCAGTGGCAGATATGACAAAAGAATTTATGGTCACTACGACAGAGAACAGGGCTATGCGCGGTGGAAGTCCGAGCAGGAAAAACGGCCCCAGGATCATAAGCGGCAGGATCATGAGCGTTTCCATCTGGCCAAGAGCTGCAATTCTCGCAATGAGGGCCGCTCCGAGTGCATTTCGCATGGGGACGACAAACTTCGCCAGCGGCAAGTAGAAGCGCCCGAACAGGGGACTGCAGGCGACCGAGGCGAGCGCGGCAGAAGCGAGGAACACCACAACAATCAGCTGCAAATGCTCGTGGCTCAGGTGGCCGCCGAGAAAATGCCGGACCAGGCTGAATAACGATACCAGCGCGCTGAGCACGCAGGTAACCCGGATAAGCACGCGATACTCCCGCAGGCGGGCTGCAGCGTACTCATTCTCCAAATGCTCGTTGAATCTCCGTCCTGCGACTCTGTCTCGCAGTTCCGCCGCGTAGGGCGAATCGTGGGAAGCGCTCAGGTTTGATCGGTGCAAGGCCATAGACGCCCTACGTTAATGCCTCGACCCGGCGGGCGATGTGACCGAATTCCCGAATCATGTCCTTTTCGAACCGATTTCCCGTATGCCGACGGGACTATACTTTGCCTTCGCCCGCAGACCCGGCCAATCGTTGGGGGGCATAATTAATGGGTCGAACCGGAGTGACTGCATGAAAAAGCCCGAGCCGCAGTGGCTGGATGAATTGCCAGAGGCCTTTAAAGTTTACCGAGCCGGTCGCGAAGTCGACGAAGTGGAGTGCATCGTTTCGGATCTGGCGGGCATGTCTCGAGGCAAGGCCATGCCCGCACGCAAGTTCAACCCGCAGCACGAAACCTATTTGCCGGTTTCCATCTTTTACCAGACCATCACCGGTCAGGAT
>JBGTHC010000131.1:0-1861 GCA_041746375.1 Woeseiaceae bacterium | reverse complement strand
ACTGAACGCCGGTATGATTTGCCGATCGCCGGCTTGATTTTGAGCGTCATTCCTAATACTCCCAGTTTCATTCAGGCGTCAGTCCGAAAGACTGATGGCGGCTTGTCGTTCCAGATACCCGCCGATACCGTCCGATATGATCTCAACAACTTGAATTTCCGATTCCGTCACCGCAATGACCCGGCCGTCGTTCTGCCCCAAGTAATTCCCTGGCACGACGCGATGGATCAGGCCGTCTTGCGCCTGTAACAGTCCATAGGTCGTATTGCTGATATCGAGCGTGCCGACCATCTGCAATGTATCGAGCGGGAACTGTTCCAGGAATTCGCGACTGCGCTCAGGATCCGGACGCGTGCCGCCACCAGGGCCCGCGGTCGCCTGCGGCGAATCCGGCACGAACGGTGAGCGGTAGCCCTGCGTATCGGCTACGTACGTAAATACCTCGTACGGCGTGATCTCAGGCAACGGGTCGATGCGGCCACCCGGCCGCGCCTTCACTTCGTTGATATATCTGTCCAGGTCGTCCATGTCACTCGAACAACCCGCCATCCCCAAGCCGGCCGCCAGTAACAGCGGCAGCACATTTTTTATAGCGGAAGCATTCATTGTATTTGTGCCTCCTCGATGTAGCGATAGGTCTTCGCGGTTACCTGCATCGACAACTCGTCAAAATTGTCAGGACTGTCGGCCGAGATATTGATGTCGTGCAGGGTTACGATTCTCGGCAGCGCAGCTACGCCGCTGACGAATTGCGCAAGCTCGTGATAGCTGCCGGCCAGGTGGATCAGGATCGGCTTCTCGGCGTAAAAGTCTTTTGGCACTTCAGACTGTGGCTGAAACAGCTTTTCCTCGAGTCCCGCGGCCAGCCCGGTCTGCGAAATGTCCACGATAAGGCTTGGAATTTCCGTCTCGCCTGGCAGCTGCCGCAACATGGTGCCGAAAGATTGCTCCATCTGCGCCAGTTGCGCCTTGTAAGCATCGTAATTGGCTGCTTTGCGCTGCTTGCTCTCAAATGCAACCCGCAAAGTCTGTTCTTCCTGTTCGGCACGCTGCAACTGTGGCGACATGTCCTTGACGATCCAGAACCAGATGCCAAGGCCCACAACGACTACGAATACGATTGCGATCACGGCGTTGCGGAATGCGAACGGCCAGCGTCCGACATCGTTGACGTCGAGACTTCGGAGTTCCTCTACGACATTCATCCTGCATCCTCCGTCTCGCCGTCTTCCGCATGGCCTACCTGCTTCAATGTCACGATGAAGCGTGCTTGCCGTCCGGGTCCTGTCGTGGTCGCTTCGACCTTGACCAGGTCAGGATCGGTCAGCCAGTCAGAACTGTCGATCTGGCGCATCAGTGCGGACACGCGAGTGCTCGACTGCGCGACGCCGGTGACTTCCACGGTCGATCCGCTCTGCTTGACGCCGGTCAGGTAAACACCCTCCGGCAGTTTGCGGGTGATTTCGTCAAACAGGTGCACAATCTCGGGACGGCTTCTCTGCAGTTGCTCGATGATTTCCATGCGCGCCAGAAGCCTGACTTTCTGTGCCTCCAGCCCGTCGATTTCCTCGATGCTCTTGTCGAGTTCCGTTATTTCCGCTTGCAGCCGCGCGTTACGCTGATTCTGGCCTTCGATCATTTGCGAATAGGCAAACATCGTCAGCCCGACCACGGCGATACCGGCGACCAGGGCGCCGCCCATTGCGATCAGGAAGTCGCGTTGGCGTTTCTTGCGCTCCTCTTCGCGCCAGGGGAGCAGGTTAATGCGTGGCATATTAGTCGAAGCTCCTCAGTGCAAGTCCGCAGGCAGTCAGAAGCGCGGTGGAATCCTTGTGCACCCCCTGTGACTTTGCCTTCGAAG
>JBGTHC010000130.1:0-2374 GCA_041746375.1 Woeseiaceae bacterium | reverse complement strand
CGCCGGGAATTTCAGCGGCACGCGTTCCTACCCGACGTTCGCCCTCGTGCTGGTCGCGGCGGCCGGAACCGGAGGCTTCCTGGGTTCCTACTTCGGCAGCCGGCACTTCGATCCGGTAGTAATCAAGCGATTTCTGGCGCTAGTATTGCTGATCGCCGGGAGTAAACTGATTTTTACTTGAGGGGAGCACACGATGAACGCATTGGCTTCGGAAGTGATCGGTTCGCCACTGTCGTCGCACCGGGCCGAACACGAGCTCCCATTCGTGCCGTATCAGGAAGGGGTCGTTTTTCAGCTTCTCCAGGTCAACACCGAAACCGGACTCTGGGTCATCAGGGTCCGCTTCGAGCCCGGAGTGACGATCCAGCGCCACAGGCACACGGGCGAAGTTTTTGCATTCACTGTCAGCGGATCCTGGCGTTATCTCGAATTTCCGGATATCAACCTGCCGGGTTCCTACCTGTACGAACCGGCCGGCGCGATACATACGTTGCACGTACCCGCGTCAAACAAGGGAATCACGGACGTGTGGTTTGCGATACGTGGCGCGAATCTGAATCTGGACGCAAGCGGGAACGTGGAAGCCGTGCTGGATGCGGCTACCGTGCTGGAGATCTATCGTGGCCAATGCAAGGAGACAGGGCTTGCAGTGCCAATTGTCATCGGCAGTTAACGAGGAGGGCGGAACGTGCAACAGTTGCTACATGGGATCAGCGTCGCAGCATTAGTCCTCGCCAGTTCTTTCGCGTTGGCGGACCCAGCCGCCCAAGAGCCGGCACTCGCATTCTCAATCAATGATGTCGAGCTCAACTGGGGGCCGTGCCCTGACTTCATCCCGAAAGGATGTGAGATCGCCGTCCTGCACGGAGACCCAGGAAAGAACAATGCGGACATCTTCTTCAAGGTACCGGCGAATTTTACAGTTCCCCATCACTGGCACACCTCTGCGGAGCGTATGGTCCTGGTCTCCGGTGAGCTGGAAGTGACCTACGACGGGCAGCAACCCACCGTCCTCAGGCCGGGCATGTATGCATACGGGCCTGCCAAGGTCCCTCATAAGGCGATTTGCGCGGATGGCGACCCGTGCGTGTTGTTCATAGCGTTTGAAGGGCCACTCGATGCTGTCCCGACAAAGAGCGCTGCAGACTAGAGAAAGGAATCTGTCCATGCACCGCCCAGCAGTCCTGCCAATATTTGCAGTTACCGTTCTGATGTGTGTTTCGTGCGCGTCCTCAGGCGCCCGATCCAGCCATGCCGACGCAGCACGCGTGTCGGGAGACGAGGCTGAGGTCATTCGCTCCATCGAGCGCACGCGACTGCGAGCGCTGGTAGATGCCGATATCGATACAGCACGCGGCCTTCACGCCGAGGATTTTCAGCTCATCAATCCGTTGGGTGGTTTACTGTCGAAGGAGCAGTACCTCGGCGGCGTGGCATCAGGCGAAATCGACTACCTTTCCTGGGACCCTGAACAAATCGAAGTGCGAGTGTATGACCGCGTCGCGGCCATTCGGTATCGCTCCCAGCTCAAAATAGTCGTCGGTGGCCAGCAGATTCCGCGCCAGCGGTATTGGCACACGGACTTGTATGAGAAACGCGATGGGCAATGGCAGGTTGTCTGGTCACACGCGACCGAAACAGAATAGTTCGCTGGAACGACGCATCAGGCCACTTGGACCGGCTCACGCGCAGATGGAAGAGCGGCGAAACAGCCAGGGTTACTCAGTAGGTCAACGAGCGGACTACAACACCTGAAGTGAAACCGGTTCAAGGACGTTAGTTCGCATAATGTATATTATGGTAAATTACGTATCCAACTTAAGCTCAAATACCGCTGCATTAGCCCCTCGTGTCGCCGACTCGCCCTGCTCTGGTGTCTCGTGCACGAAGGACGCGACGCCCTTTAGGTGGCGGTACCCGACCCTTTCACAAGGTAGCCAAGCGCCAGGTTCTCGAGGTGCAACCGACTTTCCGGTTGCAGAAACGGCGCGACCAGCATCAGCACCTGATACACGCCACGCGTCATGCCGGCGCCGGATACGTCCTGGCGCGGATGACGCGCGGATTCGAACGACAGCCAGTACAGGGCGACGACGGCGATGTTCGCGCTGAGCGCATCGATTTCAGCGCCGGTCGCCGTCAGCAGATTGCGCGCGGCAAGACCCAGGCAGATACCGCGTGCCGCCTGGACCGAGCGCTCGAAAACAGCCGCCAGCCGTGTGCCGGCGCGCCTATCGCGAGCCATGATGCCGCTCAGGTCGCGGAACAGGAACCGATAGCGCCAGAGCGTCTCGAGAATCAGGTGCAGCAGCAGCCAGGCATCTTCGACATTGTCCGCGCGCCACCCCGGGGGCGGCAGCAGCGCGTCGAGTTC
>JBGTHC010000129.1:0-2493 GCA_041746375.1 Woeseiaceae bacterium | reverse complement strand
CCGCGCTGGTCAGGATTGCACCGCATCTCGCTTACCCGATGCCCATCGTGTTGCCGACTTACGGACACGGAAAAAAAGGCAGGTTGATCATGCAGGCCGGCATGCTGGCCTATGACGTCTTTACGGCCGATCGAAATCGCGGCATTCCTGACAGTACCCGACGTACACCGATGGGCTCGGTACTCGGGCGGGACGAAGTCCTGCAACTGTTCCCCGGCGTAAAAAGAGACGGCTTGACCGGCGCCGCGGTATTCCATGACGGCCAGATGTACAACCCCGCGCGGCTGGTGCTTGCGTTCCTGAAATCTGCGGAGTCAAGAGGGGCGGTTCCCGTCAACTACGTCCAGGCAGAGCAGTTCTTGCTCGACGGCGATCGCGTGAGGGGTTGCAGGCTGAAGGACGGCCTTAGTGGCGCGACGTTCGATGTTCGCAGCCGCATCACAATCAATGCCGCCGGCCCCTGGGCGGCACGAGAGCTGCTGCACCACCCGAGCCTCGACTTCAGTCCGAAGCCGGGTTTTTCGCGCGACCTCGCTTTTGTCATCGACCGGACACTAAGCAAAACGTACGCGCTGGGTTGTCAGGCGAAGTCGCACGACTCGGATGCTCTGCTCGATCGCGGTGGCCGGCATCTTTTTCTCGTACCCTGGCGAGGCAAGACACTGGTCGGTGTCTGGCACCGCTATTCGAAGGCCAGTCCCGACCGCATCTCCGTGTCGAGAGAAGAACTGCGAACGTTTCTCTCGGAGATCAACGAAGCGTACGCCGGCCTCGACCTGGGCCTTGAAGACATCCGCATGATCAATACCGGCCTGATCCTGTTCGGGTCCGAGGACAATCAGGCTTCCAGCAGCGATCACAGTTTCGCCAAGCGCTCCGTACTGGTAGATCACAAAAAGCACGGCCTGGACGGGCTTATTTCGCTGGTCGGCGCTCGTGCGACGGTGGCCCGAGGCATGGGTGACACGACGCTGGATCTCGTCGACCGAAAACTCGCGTCGTCGAAAAACCGACCGAAAAGCGGGAAATCCACGAGCGAATGGGAGAAAATACATGGCGGGACCTTCAGCGATTTCGCTTCGCTGGTCACAGACGTTAACAGGCGCCTGCCTGACCTCAGTCGGGAAACGGCAACAGCGGTGGCCCACAACTATGGGTCGGCATGGACAGATCTGGTGGACGGCGCACCGGATGCGTCATATCTGCAACCAGCGGGGCAAACGAATGTCCTGAAGGCAGAGGCTTTACACGCAGTGCGCCAGGAAATGGCGATCTCGCTGGCAGATATCGTATTCCGCCGGACGGAACTCGGCACCGGCGGCGATCCCGGGGCGGATGCCATACGAGCCGCTGCTGACATTGCAGGACAGGAGTTCGGCTGGACCGAAGAAAAACGAGATGCTGAAATTCGCTCCGTGACCGCGGTTCTGGAGCAGCGCGGGCCATGGAATATGGTCGAAACCAATGCGGACCTACCGTCCGGAGAGTAAACGCTACCGTATAACGGATCGGGCTTGAATCGGGCTTGCACCACGATTCGGTACGATGCGTCACCTAACCAGACTGATCAGGCCAAAGTATGAAGATTTTAATGGTCAACTACGAGTATCCCCCGCTCGGGGGCGGCGGCGGAATCGCCATGATGGAAGTCGCCGAGGAGCTTGCCAGGCGGCACTCCGTACATGTCCTCACGTCCGGTGCGGCGGGCCTCGACCCGACCTGGCAACATCCGTCGCTCGAACTGACCGTGCATCGCGCCGCGGTGGTCGGGCGCAAGGACCGGGCAACGGCATCCTTTCCGTCGATGCTGAGTTTCCTGCCGTCGGGCGTGCGCGAAGGGAATAAATTGCTGCAAAGTGCCCAGTTCGACCTTATCAACACGTGGTTCGCAATTCCGAGCGGCATTACCGCCGGCTGGATTGCCAGGAAGAGCGGCGTGCCACACGTGCTGACCGTCATCGGCGGGGACATATACGACCCGTCCTAGTGGTATTCGCCGCATCGTTCGCCGGTCTCGGGGCGCGCCGTACAGTGGGCGCTGAACCGCGCCGATACCTACGTTGCAATTTCCACGGACATCGCAAACCGGACCCGCAAACATTTCAAGGTGACGGGCAGCATCGAAGTCATCCCGCTAGGCATCCGCAAACCCGAGTTCAAGGCGGCGACGCGCCAGGAACTGGGGATGGATCCCGGGCGCAGGTACATCGTCACCGTGGGCCGCCTGGTGCGGCGCAAGGACTATCCGACGCTGATCAGGGCATTGAAGGAGCTTGGCAGGAGCGATACGGACCTGGTCATGATCGGAGACGGTCCGGAACAGGCGAACCTCTCGGCGCTCGCTAAAGAGCTTGGCATTGCGGACCGCGTTCACTTCCGGGGCTTCGTTTCGAACGAGCTCAAGTACCAGATTTTGTCAAACAGTGACCTGTTCGTGCTGGCGTCCCTGCATGAGGGCTTCGGGGTCGTGTATCTGGAAGCGATGTTCTGCGG
>JBGTHC010000128.1:0-26654 GCA_041746375.1 Woeseiaceae bacterium | reverse complement strand
CGCAAACCCGTTTGATTTCGGCAGTGGGCACATCCAACCCAACCAGGCCAATGATCCGGGCCTGGTCTATGAGGTGAGCAACGATGAATACGACGCCTTCGCCTGCGGTACAGATTCGCCGGCGGTCGATGACGCGCGCTGTACTGAACTGGCCGCGGCCGGCTACTCATTCGCCGCCGTTGATCTGAACCAGCCTTCCATCGCCCTGTCGAGGCTGGCAAATACGCGGACCGTAGCGCGCCGGGTGAGCAACGTCGGTGAGGAAAGCGAATCGTACACAGCGCAAATCGAAGCGCCTCCGGGCATCGAGGTACAGGTAGTACCTTCGACGATCTCCCTGACGCCGGGTGAATCGGCGTCCTTCGACGTGACGTTTACTTACGCCAGCGGTCCGCTGGACTTCTGGCGCTTCGGCAGTCTCACCTGGGCCGGCAGCGAGCATTCTGTACGCAGCGTACTTGCCGTGCGACCTACCTCGGTGAACGCGCCGGCAGAAATCACCGGCGCCGGTGCCAGCGGCAGCATCGAGGTCCCCGTCGAGTTTGGTTATTCAGGCGCCTACTCACCCGGTGTGCACGGACTCAGCGCGCCGCTCGTGATCGACAGTTTTGTCGATGAGGACCCCGACAAGACTTTCTCTTTCCGCACTACGAACGGTGTAACGGCGCATCTGATCGATGTGCCTGCGAACCAGGCGTATCTGCGCTTCGCAATGTTCGATGAACTGACAGACGGCGACGACGACCTCGACATGTATGTCTACTACTGTCCGGACAACGTCAACTGCACACGCATCGCAGAAAGCGGCACAAAGACATCGCGTGAACAGGTCAATGTCCTGTTTCCCGGTGCAGGGCGCTATGCCGTGCTTGTGCACGGCTTTGAAACAGACAACAGTGCCGGAGGCCCGGGCGCCAATTACACCCTGCTTGGCTGGGCCTTCGGACTCGTTGACGATCAGGGCAACATGACGGCTAACGGACCGTCGTTCGTCAATGCAGGCACAACAGAAAACGTTACGGTGAACTGGTCCGGCCTTGCGGGCGGAACCATCTACCTGGGGGGAATCTCGCATAACACCCCGCAGGGTTTCGTTGCGCTGACGATCGTGACCATAATCAATTGAAGAATCTATAAATGGCGGCCGAGTTTAAGGCAAGGGCGGCGATGAGCGGGCGTCTTGGCGGGGTCTTTGCACCGGTCATTACGCCTTTCGGTCCCGACCTGGCTGCCGATCCCGACCGGCTTGCGCGACAGTGCCGCTGGCTTCTTTCGCAAGGAGCCGGACTGGCCGTTTTCGGCACCAACAGTGAGGCAAACTCGCTTTCGGTCGGTGAGAAAGGCGAACTCCTGCAACGGCTCGTTGAAACCGGCATCGATCCCGGGCGCATGCTGCCCGGTACCGGCGCCTGCGCAATCTCCGATGCCGTCGAGCTTACCCGGCGGGCCGTAGGTTGCGGTTGCGGCGGGGTGTTGATGCTGCCGCCGTTCTATTACAAGGACGTCAGCGACGAAGGCCTGTTCCGTTATTATGCCGAAGTCATCGAGCGGGTTGGCAACAACGAACTCAGAATCTATCTGTACCATATTCCGCCGGTAGCGCAGGTCAGCCTGTCAATCAAACTGATCGAACGGCTCCTGCACGCGTATCCGCAGGTCATCGCGGGCATCAAGGACAGCTCTGGCGACTGGGACAATACTGCCGCGTTGCTCAAAGAGAATTGGGACGATTTTCGCGTGTTTGCCGGCAGCGAAACCTTCCTGCTGCGCACCATGCGTGCCGGCGGCGCCGGATGCATCTCGGCGACGGCTAACATCAACCCCGCTGCAATCGACAGGCTGTATCGGGAATGGCAGTCGGCCTCGGCCGATGCGCAGCAGCAATCGCTGAACGACCTGCGCAGTCTGTTGCAGAGATACCCGATGATCGCTGCTCTGAAAACAGTGGTTGCACATTTCACCGACGATCCGCAATGGAGGGGATTGCGACCGCCGCTGGTGCCGCTCGCCGGCGACAAGCGCTCGTTGCTGCTCGACGAGCTGCGCAAAGCGGGCTTCGACATGCCGGGTTTGGCCGAAGCATTGCCGATCGGGTCACCCTGACCGATGTTACCGAGTGGACCTGCCGGCCTTTGCCAGCGCCGCGCAGTCTTTGTGGCGAAAGCAACTGGTCAGATGGTCGTTGACCATGCCCGTGGCCTGCATGTGCGCATACATGATGGTACTGCCCACGAAGCGGAAGCCGCGCTGCTTCAGATCCTTGCTCATGGCATCTGACTCCGGCGAGGTCGCGGGAACATCGGCGTTCTTGCGCCGCCGGTTCTGTCTCGGCTTGCCGTCGACGAATTGCCAGACGTAAGCGCAGAACGTACCGAATTCTTCCTGCACCTTGAGAAAGGCACGGGCATTGCCAACCGCCGAGTTGACCTTCAGTTTGTTCCTGACGACATTGGGATTCGTCAGGATCTTTTCGATGCGTTTGCCGGTGAAACGCGCGACTTTTTGCGGATCGAAATCGGCAAACGCCGCACGGTACCCGTCACGCTTGTTCAGGATGGTAGACCAGCTGAGGCCGGCCTGTGCGCCTTCGAGAATGAGGAATTCGAACTGTGTGCGGTCATCCCATACCGGCACACCCCACTCCCTGTCGTGATACTCGATGTAGGGCAGGCTGCTGTCACCCGCCCAGTCACAGCGCCTGATCTTGCGACTGGTAGTGTGTTGCGGCATACGTCTTTGCTCGTGCAGTAAATAACTCAAGTTACTCGCGTCACTGAGAATAGCAGCGCGGGTCGGGCGATGCAGCAGCCAAATGTCGTTGCAACACGCAAATTAAAAAGGCCCGTGGAACTCCCACGGGCCTTGTTCAACTCAACCTGGCGCAGCGTGTTACATGTCTCCGCCACATTTGCCTTCGCCGCATTTGCCCTCGGCGTCCTTGTCCTCACCGCAACTGCCCTCGGCATCCTTGTCACCGCCGCACTTGCCTTCACCGCACTTGCCCTCGGCATCCTTGTCCTCACCGCAGCTGCCTTCGGCATCCTTGTCCTCACCGCAACTGCCTTCGGCGTCCTTGTCACCCTTGTCGCCGCCGCAATTGCCCTCCGCCTGACCCGCACCCAGCAGAAAACCGCTGCTCAGTGTGGTCATGGCGAACGGGCTTGCGCCGGTGTCGGCATTGGCGAGTCCCGTTATCGCAAACGAACCTGCCAGTGCAGCACCTACTGCGAGCGCAACGGGTTTTGCCAGTTTTCTTTCGGACATTTCGATCTCCTTCCTGTGTTGTTAATAGTCTCTTTCGTCGTGGAGAGGCCTGCCTTCATTTCGAAGTCAGGTTTTCCACGTCACTGTTTCGACAAGTCGTTTGGCGATCTCGTCAATTTCATCCAGTTGGCCCGGTCGTTCGCCGATGATGGCGATGCTACCGCTGCCGACAGGTACGATTATGCCGTGCACATTACTACCCGACAGCGGGATGGCACTGTCGATCTGCTCTTCCGCCATGAGGATCAGGGTGACGGGTCCGTTCGCTCCCTGGATGACCAGGTGCGGTACAGTCTTGCCGTTGATTACGCAGCTCATTGCGTAGCTAACCAGTTCCCGTCCGGTCTCCATTGTCGCGACGTTGTCATCGATGACCCGTCCCAGGGCCTGCTCCGGGACAGCCACGGAAGTGACCTGGCGCGACGATTGCTCGTAGTCCATGTGCGCGATCACCTGGTCGGCAATCGATGGAGCTACAAGCTCTGGCGCCAGCAGGCGCGTCGCAAGGAATCCGACCGCGGCCAGCGTCGCCGCTATGCCAATCCATGCCGGTAGTCGGAGTCGTGACGTCGGACGGCGGGTGTGCAGGTCGACAATGCTGCCGGGTCCGGCGGTATCGATGGATGGAAATTCCGGCAGGTGAAGCGCCGGGACGGCGATCGACAGCGCAGCAGCTATGCGCTCATCCAGTGCACGAATTTCATCCCGGAAGTTGCTGCAGGCTACGCAATCGGTTGCGTGATCGACCCCGGCGTCAAATGACTCCGACGGATCGGCCGCGATGTGTTCCCTGTAGTCATCACATTGCATCATGTTCGTTTGCGGCATTCAGGCAGCCGTCGCCTCGTCGATTGATTTTTTCAACCGGAGTCGTGCCCGGTGCAAGCGCGTCAGTACCGCTCCGGGATTGATACCCATAAGCTCTGCAATTTCCTTCGTGCTGTAGCCCATCAGGACCTGCAGCACGAGCGGTTCGCGATAGTCGTTCTCGAGTCGCATGATTGCCTGGCGCATTTCCTCGAGGTCCGGATCGTCGGCTTCCGCAAGCATTGCTGACTGGGCGGGCGTCAGCTCATCAATATCCAACATGTCCGGCGACTTCCTTTCGAAATAGCGTGCGTTCTCGCGGCGCACGATAGTCAGGAGCCACTGCCTGGCTGCCTCGTCCTCCCGCAGCGTGTCCAGCGACTTCCAGGCGCGCATGAGCGTCTCCTGCACCACCACCTCGGCGATGCCGGGGTCCCGGCTAAGCCACGCTGCATAGCGATACAGGTCCTTATGGAAAATGCCGACCACCTCGTCAAAGCGCCGTTTGCGCGCTAAGTCCACGCGACTGCTGTTCATTGGAAGGGGACCTGAAGCATGGTCGAAATATTACCCGCCTGTCGGTCTTTTTGTACTGCAGACGTGGAAACCGTCGTTGAATACGGCCAGAATCCGCCCATCGAAGTCGTATGTTCTATCGCTATGAGTCGTTCGCAGGGCCCCGGGTTCCCTTTGACGCGTTTGCGGCGCAGTCGTCGCAGTAAGTCGTTGCGTCGACTGGTCGCTGAAACCAGCCTCACGCCGGCCAACCTGATCTACCCGGTTTTCATCCTCGACGGCAAGAAGCGGAGCGAGGCCGTACCGTCAATGCCGGGCATCCAGCGACTGAGTGTCGATCTCCTGCTGCCGCAACTCGCGGAGGCTGTCGCACTCGATGTTCCCGGCATCGCTGTGTTTCCGGTCATTGAAGCTACGCAAAAAACACTGAAAGGGGAAGAGTGTGCGAACGCCGACGGCCTGGTGCAACGGGCGGTGCGTGACATAAAAAAGGAGTTTCCCGATCTTACCGTGATAACCGACGTTGCTCTTGATCCTTACACGACACACGGCCAGGACGGGATCATCGACGACGCCGGCTATGTCCTGAACGACGAGACGGTTGCCATGCTGGCGCGCCAGGCGGTTTCGCATGCGGATGCCGGTGTCGATATCGTTGCACCCTCGGACATGATGGACGGCAGGGTCGGTGCAATACGCCGCGAGCTCGAGAAGAAGGGCTTCCACAACACACTGATACTGGCGTACGCCGCGAAGTATGCATCGTGTTATTACGGACCGTTTCGCGATGCCGTCGGTTCCACAAAGAATCTTGCCGGCGGTGACAAGCATAGTTACCAGATGGATCCCGCGAACAGTGACGAGGCTTTGCGCGAAGTCGCGCTTGACCTCGATGAAGGCGCCGACATCGTGATGGTCAAGCCGGCGCTGCCGTATCTCGACATCATCCAGCGTGTGAAACGACGTTTTGGCGTGCCGACATTCGCGTACCAGGTCAGTGGCGAATACGCCATGATCATGGCAGCGGCCGAGCGCGGCTGGCTCGATGAGCGCGCTGCAGCGCTCGAAGCATTGCTCTCGATCCGGCGTGCCGGTGCAGATGCCGTTCTCAGTTATTTCGCACTGAAAGCGGCGCGCTGGCTGCGCGAGGACTGAGACGATGGAGATGCCGGCGGACCGGGTCGATCGTTACGGGGTCATGGGCTATCCGGTGTCGCACAGCCGGTCCCCCGTCATCCATCGCCTGTTTGCTTTGCAAACGCGCCAGAACCTCCAGTATGAATTGTTGCAGGTACAGCCGGAAAACCTGGATGCGGCCATTCGGCAATTCGCCGACGCCGGAGGCAAAGGACTCAATATCACCGTTCCGCACAAAACTGCCGCACTCGCATTTGCCGATCAACTAAGCGAACGCGCAACGAGCGCGGGCGCAATCAACACGCTTGCTTTTCAGGACGGCGAGATATTTGGCGACAACACCGACGGTATCGGCCTGCTACGCGACCTGACCCGGAATCTCAAGTTAGTGTTGCACGACGTCAACATTCTCATCCTCGGAGCCGGCGGCGCCACTCGCGGCATTCTCGGCCCCCTGCTGGCAGCGCAACCGCGGCAGGTCACCATCGCCAATCGAACCCTCGACAAGGCCAACGAGCTCGTCGACCGATTCATCTCATCGGGGAATATAAAGGCCTGCCGCTTCAAGGACGTGAACTCTGAAATCGATTACTCACTGGTTATCAATGCGACGTCAGCGGGTCTCAAAGGCGAAACTCCGCCTTATCCGGGTCCGGCAATCCGGCCGCATACTTTTTGTTATGACCTCTCTTACGGACTCACGCCGACACCTTTCAGCAAATGGGCCGCCGCGCTGGGAGCGAAGCGCTCAGTCATGGGCTGGGGTATGCTGGTTGAGCAGGCGGCCGAGTCCTTTCACCTGTGGCGCGGCGTGCGCCCGGACACGGCACCGGTCCTGAAGCAGCTTTCCATCACCGCATAGTCACCAGTTCTTCGGCACTTGTCGGGTGGATGGCGACAGTATCGTCGAAATCCTTCTTGGTCGCTCCCATGCGAATCGCAACCGCGAATCCCTGCAGCATCTCGTCGACACCGTCGCCGATGAGGTGACAACCCACGATGCGCTCGTCGTCTCCGGCAGTAACGAGTTTCATCATGGTTTTTTCCTTCTTGTTGCCCAGTGCGTAGAACATGGGCGTAAAGTGCGATTCGTAGACCTGCACATCGTCACCATATTCCGTGCGTGCCTGTGCTTCGGTCAGGCCAATAGTACCGATGGGCGGATGCGAGAATATGACCGTCGGAATGAGCCGGTAGTCCAGGTGACGATCCGGCATGCCGCCATACAGGCGATCGGCCAGGCGGCGCCCGGCGGCTATCGCGACCGGTGTCAGCGCTTCTCTTCCGGTCACATCACCGATCGCAGAGATATGCTTGACGTTGGTATTCTGGAATTCGTCGACCGGCACGAAGCCAAAAGAATCCGTCGTCACGCCGACGGCTTCGAGGTTCAGCCGTTGCGTGGTGGGCGCCCGGCCGATGGCCCACAGAACGGCGTCGAAAGCGCCGAATTTGCGACCGTCGACGGCAGCCAGCGTCAGGCCGGAGGCGTTCCGCGCCAGTCTTTCCGGGAACACGCCGGTCTCGCAGGTCATGCCGGCCGACTCCATCGCCACAAGCAGTTCCCTTCCGAGCATGCCATCGAACGCGCGCAGAACGCCGTCGCGGCGGAGGAGCAACGTCGTATCGGAGCCCAGCGCGTTGAAAACGCCGGCAAGTTCAACGGACACATAACCACCGCCGACGATGGCGATGCGCTGCGGCCGTTCGGCAAGCGCAAAGAAGCCGTCCGACGTTATGCCCAGCTCCGCCCCGGGGATGTCGGGTACGACCGGAGAACCGCCGGTGGCCACGACGAATCTTGCGGCTGAATATTGCCGCCCATCGACGTCGATGGTGTGCGCGTCGACAAACCGGGCGTGACCGCGAACCAGGGCTACATCGCGGCGTTCGAGGTTCGCTGCATAAATGCCGTTCAGGCGCTTGATGTATTCATCCCGTCGATCTTTCAGGCCCGACCAGTCATGGCCGTTCACGGTCACATCAAAGCCATAGTCGGCGGCATGCTGCAGGTAATGGGCGTGCTGCGCGGTGTACCACATTACTTTCTTGGGCACGCAGCCGACGTTGACACAGGTTCCTCCGAGCGGTCCGGATTCAACTACGGCAGCTTTGACGCCGTACTCCGCAGCGCGCTGTGCATGCGCCAGTCCGCCACTGCCGCCACCGATAACGATCAAATCGTGTTCTGCCGTCACCTGTCGTTCCTTGTATTGCCGGGTGTTGTTCGCAGGCTCCGCTACCGAAGTCCGCTTGCATGCCTGTGATAACATTCTGACGTTTACCGGGGAAAAACAACGTCATGTCGAATCCGCTGCTGGACACTTCGTCGCTGCCACGTTTCGCCGATATCCGGCCGGAGCATGCACTCCCGGCGGTGTCGCAGCTTATCGCAGAGCACCGGCGAAAGCTCGCCGCGCTGCTCGATGTTCCCGGCGACGAAGCATTCGAGACTCTCGTTGCGCCACTCGAGGAAATGAGTCACGAACTGCAACGGGTCTGGTCGCCGGTCGGTCATTTGCAAGCCGTGCTGGAGGACCCCGCATGGCGTGATGCCTACAACGCCTGTCTGCCATTGTTGACGGAACATGGTACTGAAGTAGCACAGAACAAGGCACTCAATGACGCGTTCGAGCGGGTAGCGGCAACGATGCCGGCCGACGCGCCGGAGGCAGGGCGCTCACTGATCCGCCAGTCACTGCGCGATTTCAGGCTTGCGGGCGTCGCTTTGCCGGAGCGTGAAAAGAACGAGTTTCGCAGCGTGATCCAGGAACTTGCGGCCGTGCAGGCGGTGTTCGAACAGAACCTGCAGGACGCCACCGACAGCTGGCACTTCCGCACAAGCGACGAATCGATGGTCGAAGGGCTATCGGCGCCGACCCTTGAGCGAGCCCGGACCGACGCAGAGCAACGCGAACTCGAGGGCTGGTACCTGACCCTCGACTATCCGACTTATCATGCCGTCATTACGCATGGCGCAAACCGCGGCTTGCGCGAACGGTACTACAAAGCATGGTCGACACGCGCGTCCGACCAGGACAGCGATGCAAAGTGGGATAACACTGCCAATATCGAGAAGATCCTGTCACTCAGGCATGCAGCCGCCCGGCTGGTCGGATTCCGCAATTTTGCCGAGTACTCACTTGCGACAAAAATGGCTGCCTCTACCGGCGACGTCTTCAAGTTCCTGCGCGAGCTTGCAGCGCGAACGCGCGAAGCTGCCAGGCAGGAGCTTGCCGACGTTCAACAAGTGGCCGGACACGACCTTGAACCCTGGGATATCGCTTATTACCTCGAGAAGCAGAAACAAAAGAAGTACGCGATTGCGGATGAGGAATTGCGCCAGTACTTTCCGGAATCCAGGGCGCTCGAGGGACTGTTCGAACTGGCCGGAAAGCTTTACGGCATCGACGTATCGGAGTCGCCGACGGTCCGGGGCTGGCACGCTACCGTGCGTTATTTCGAAGTGCGCGATGACAGCGGGCAGGTCATCGGCGGCTTTTACACTGACCTTTTTGCCCGCAACGGCAAGCGCGGTGGCGCCTGGATCGATGAGTGCATCGTGCGCAAGAACGTCGCAGGCAGAAAATCGCTGCCGGTCGGTTACCTGGTCTGCAATTTCTCTCCGCCCAACAGCGCCGGTGTTTCGCTTCTGACGCACAACGATGTGGTCACCCTGTTCCACGAGTTTGGCCACATGCTGCATCACCTGCTGACCCGGGTCGACTATCCGAGCATCGCGGGCATTAACGGTGTGCCATGGGATGCGGTCGAGCTGCCAAGTCAGTTCATGGAAAACTACGCCTGGTCGTACGAAGTATTGCAACGCTCGTCAGCCCACTTTGAAAGCGGTGAGCCACTGCCACGCTCGTTGTTCGAGCGCCTCGAGAAAAGCCGGCACTGCGGTGCGGCGCTCGGCATGCTGCGCCAGATTGAGTTTGCGCTGTTCGACTTCAGCGTGCACGCAGGATTCGATCCGTCGACCGGCAGCAACGTGCTGGGAGTCTTGCGTGAGACGAGAGAGGAAGTCTCGCTGATTCAGCATCCGCACTACAACCGCCTGCCGCACAGCTTCTCGCACATTTTCGCAGGCGGTTATGCGGCCGGTTACTACAGTTACAAATGGGCCGAGGTACTGGCGGCCGACGCGTTCGCTGCGTTCGAGGAAGCGGGCATCTTTGATCGCGATACGGCCTTGCGCTTCCGCGCAGAAATCCTGGAGATCGGCGGCAGCCGGGACATCATGGAAGCCTACGTGGCATTTCGCGGCAGACAGCCGACCGTCGATGCTCTGTTGCGCCAGAGCGGTATTGGCAAAGCCGCATGAAGATTGTTACCTGGAATGTCAACTCGTTGACAGTGCGGCTGCCGCAGGTTCTCGAGTGGACGGAGACAGCGAAACCGGATGTTCTGGTTTTGCAGGAAATCAAGCAGTTGTCCGAAGCATTTCCGCTGGACGCGATTCGGGCAGCAGGATTTCACGCTCTTGCAAACGGACAGAAAACCTATAACGGCGTGGCGACGATCAGCCGCCATCCAATGACCGATCCTGTCATCGAGATTCCGGCATTCGGCGATGCGCAGCGCCGGGTACTTGCGACGACGATCAACGACCTTCGCGTCATCAACCTGTACGTGCCAAACGGCCAAACTCTGGAATCCGAGAAGTTTCGGTACAAACTCGACTGGCTTGCGGCGCTGCGCGATTATCTCGCCGGCGAACTGAAAACCCATGAGCACGTTGTGGTGCTCGGTGATTTCAATATCGCGCCGGAAGATCGCGACGTCTACGATCCGGAGGATTGGGGTTACGGCGTCCTGTGCAGCCCGGCGGAACGTGCAGCTCTGCAGGAGTTGATCGGGCTTGGCCTGGTCGACGTATTCAGGCAGTTCGAGCAGCCCGAGAAGACGTTTAGCTGGTGGGACTACAGGGCGGCCCGTTTTCGCCGCAATGCCGGCCTGCGTATTGACCTCATTCTTGCCAGCGCGGCGCTCGCCAAGCGGTGCACGGCATCTTATGTCGATCGGGAACCGCGCAGTTGGGAGCGTCCATCCGATCACGCACCCGTTATCGCAGAGTTCTCCCTGTGGTAGCCAGCAAGGGAATGTGACATATTCCTGCCCAGGTTTCTGGCGCCTTTCCATGCAACGTGTATCATTTTTGACTTACGGGCCAACCTTGGGACGGCCGGCGTCAGTAATCGCTGCAGGATGCATGCGAACATGAATGCGGCAGCGTCCCGGCACCAGAAGAAGAGATTCATGTTGCAGGATCGCCGCAACGACTACGACGTCACTAATACCGTTCAGGTCAGCAGCCCCACAGCCGTACGCAAAGCCGTCTGCGACTTGTTCGTGGAGACTTTTCCAGGCGCATCGTTCGACAAGATGTGGCTTGCCTTCTACGACTTCGAACGGCTGTTCACCGGTAAATTTCCAGGTTATCGCGGCTGTGATACGACGTATCACGACATGCAACACTCGCTGGACATGACGCTCGCACTCGCACGGCTTGTCGCGGGTTACGAACGCAGCTCCGAACAAGAGGATCGCCTGGGCCCGCGGCGGGCACAAATGGTCGTCGTCACGTCGCTCTTTCACGATGCCGGCTACATTCGGCATTCCGAGCGCGACAGGGATTTCAGCAACGGCGCCGAGTTCACGCTTTCTCACGTATCGAGAAGCGCTGACTTTCTGCGCCGCTATTTGCCGGATCTGGGGCTCGCGCAAGATGCTGCAATCAGCAGCATGATTGTTCATTACACCGGCTACGAACTCGAACTGGACGACATCGAGCCGGACGATCCTCGCGATGGCATATGCGGCCATTTGCTCGGCACTGCAGATCTGATTGCACAGATGGCGGATCGCTGCTACCTCGAGAAGTGCCGGGACCGGCTGTACAAGGAATTCGTGCTGGGAGGCGTCGCTATCGACAATGCCAAACCCGGAGAGTACCGGGTGCGCTACGAATCGGGCATCGACCTCCTGAAGAAGACACCCGTGTTTTACCAGCAGGTTTCACGCGACCGGCTATACGCAAAATTCAATCGCGCGTATCGCTATATCGAGGTCGTGTTCGATGGACAGAACCCCTATGTCGACGCCATCCGCAACAACATGGAGCATCTTGTAAGGATTCTGAAATCGGGCGATTGGGCTATGTTGCGACGCGACCCGCCATGCTTCCTCGGCGAGGACGACGCAGCGCAATTCATGGAACAACTGGTTCGCCTGCGCCTGGACGCCATACCACCTGACCAGATGGCCACCACAGGCAGTTTTCGCGTCGCCTGATCCGTGCGGTGTGTCAATCGTGGCCGGGCATGGGCACAAATTCAGGTCGGGATTCGATGCGGTTTATCCAGCTGCGAATTCCCGGGAATGCTTCGAGTGAGAAGCCGCCTTCGTCCGCGACATGTGTGTAGGCGAACAGCGCGATGTCGGCCAGCGTAAATCGCGCACCCGCCATGAATTCATGCTTCTGCAGTTGCATCTCCATCACCGCCAGGGCCTTTAGCCCACCGGCGCGCTTTTCCTCCAGCGCGGCCCGGCGCTCCGGCGGGTCGCCGAGATACTGGATGATGAACCGCGACGTGGCGATATTCGGTTCGTGACTGTATTGCTCGAAGAACATCCACTGCAAGATATGTGCTCGTTCGAATCGGTCAGATCCCGCAAGCGCCGTGCCTTCGGCGAGATAGGCCAGGATGGCATTTGACTCGGCAAGAAACCGTCCATCCGTAGTGCGCAATAGCGGAATCTTGCCGTTCGCATTCATTTCCAGGAACCCGGGCGTACGGGTTTGGCCGGCCAGTATGTCTACCTCCTGCCATTCGAATTCGATACCCAACTCCGCGCACAGCAGGCAGATTTTGTAGCAGTTGCCGGATCGCGAGTCGCCCCACACCTTTATCCTGTCGCTCATCTGGCTTCATTTCCCTTCATGGTTCGCAACGCAAATTCCTCCTCCCGTCGCAGACGCCGCCGGGAGTAGAACACGGCGAGGGCCGTGGCGAATCCTGCGTAGATGTAGTCCACGGCGGTGATTACTTCGTCGAAGAATATTTCGAACGAGCGCCAGGTGAGTCCGCGAATGACCTGCCACGCGCCGGCATCAAGTTCGTCGGTTGTGGTCGGGATGGCAATCATCAGATTGCCGAGAAGTGCGCCTGTGCAGACGAGGAGAGCGGCGATCAGTGGAAAGCGATAGTCGAGGCCCAGGCCGTAACGGCGCACGACGCGGCCGACGATCGCGCCCAATACGATAGAGAACCAGGGGAAAATTCTGCCTGTCGCGATGGTAATTGCGGTCCACAACACGCATAGCGTGAGCACTGCCAGCGCGCCGGCGACGATGGCTTTGCCGGGCGACTGGGCCGCGATCAGTGCCCGTGGATCAGGGGGAGTGACCACTTCATCCGTGGGAGTGTCGTGTTTCTTTTTCAGGCGCAGCATTGAGTCTCTGTGTCAGGGATCACGCTGTCAGGACCGCGTCGCGGCCCGTGCGATTGCCAGCTCGGCGGCCGCAAGGTCCTCGAGGGCTGTACCTACCGATTTGAACAGGGTAATGGCGCGAGCGGATTCCCGCCCTCGACAAGTACCGCGCGCCAGATCGAACAGGTCACCGACAATGTCGCGTTCCTGCAGGTCACCGTTCGCCATGGCCTGGATAATGTCGCCGGCCTCCGACAGCGCGCCGGCCCTGGTATCGACATAGACTTCCGCTCGCGAAAGCGCCTCACCGTCGGCCTCGCGCATGTCCGGGCGAAAGGCACCGACCAAGTCGATATGCTGTCCCTCGCTCAGCCACGCCCCCCGGATTATCGGCTCGGTCGCCAGGGTCGCACAGGACACGATATCGGCCTGTCGGACCGCTGACTCGAGGTCATCGACGACCGACACGGACATTGTCCCGGCCAAACTTGCCCGAACTTGCTCCGCGGCTTGCCGGCGCCGGCCCCAGACCAGCACGTTGGAGAGAGTCCGCACCGATGCATGTGCTTCAATAAGCGACGGCGCAAGTTTGCCGGTGCCGACCATCAACAGTGTCGATGCGTCGCTTCGGGACAGATAGCGCGATGCAAGCGCAGAGGCCGCAGCGGTTCGCCTGATTGTCAATTCCATACCGTCGAGGATCGCCCTCGGTTGTCCGGTCTGCGCATCGCACAGCAGATAAGTTGCGTTGACCGACGGCAGCGTGCGCCGGGCATTGCCAGGAAATATGGTAGCGATCTTGACGCCCAGCGATTTACCCGGGCGCCATGCCGGCATCAATAACAGGGTTGCATCGGCGTTGCCGGGGACTTCGATGCTGTGATGTGTCCTCTCGGGTGCCATGGCCCCAGAACGAAACGCGCTTTCGATGGCGTCGATCAGGCGATCGAATGGCAACGCCTCTGCAACAGCGTGTCGATCGAGAGTCAGCATACTCGGCAGGCGGGCAAATTAATCCTAGCGTCGCGTGCGAAAGGTCTGCGACTTCGGGCCCGGCGTCTGGAATTCCACGCCGCCCAGCGAGCCGACATACGCGTTCGCGTGAGGTTGCCAGCGAAGTGTCACCTTGGCGGATCGTTGAATGGTCGCAATGATGATGTCTTTCTCCCGGAACGTCAGGATCTCGCCGACCACCTTGGCGCCATGCCGGACGCCGGATATTTCGCAGGTATCTTCGAAGCGGGTTTCTCGCACAATCGGCATGTCGATGCTCGCAGCGATGCGGTCAGTAGTGGCTCAGCGTATCAAATGACGCGTCACAGCGCCGCCCGGGTTTGGCGCGGGCGCTGTCGGACCGGCTAAGGCGGTTGCTTGCGCTCGGGAAGCGCGCGCCTGATGCCCATGCTATCTTGCAAATTTATCGGCGACGGACGGAGAAAAGCCATGCCGACCCGAATTATCGGCATTCTCGCCTTTCTCGGGGCTGTCGCCGCCTGCGGCGGCCTGCCGACAAGCCAGGACGACGGCGATCCGCACTATGACGTCGCGATTCGCTGGACGAGCTACGGAATCCCGCACGTCAAAGCGGAAGACTGGGGGAGCCTCGGCTACGGATTCGCCTATGCCACTGCGACAGACGGCGTATGCGTCTTTGCCCGCGAGGTCGCCTTCGCCAGAGGTACGCTCGGCGACGACTTTGGACCTACAGACGAAAGCGTCGCGAGCGCCGTGTTTCATCGCGCGATAATTACCGACGACAAGCTCATTGCCTTCGATGCGGCGCTGCCCGCTGACCTTCGCGCCTACAACGCCGGTTTCGTTGCAGGTTACAACCGGTTTCTCCGCGATCATGACGGGGATTTGCCGGCTGCGTGCGACGACGCAGACTGGGTGCGACCGATCAACAATGCGGACCTCGGGCGCATGCTGATTGCATTTGGTATTCGCTATGGCATCGGCGCTTTTGCCGGAAACATTGTCGCTGCCGCGCCGCCCGGCGAACCCGTGGTGACTCTCGATCCGCCTGCTCCCGATCCGGAAGCGCTTTCCGGCCGAGGCATCGGCAGCAATGCAATCGCCGTTGGCGGCGCCATCTCGGCATCGGGCAGCGGAATCCTTCTTGGCAATCCGCACTACCCATGGCACGGCCCGGCGCGATTTCACATGATCCACACGACGATTCCGGGGGTCGTCGACGTCATGGGCGCGAGCCTGCTGTCCGGCACATTCGTCGCCATCGGCTTCAACGCGGACGTCGCCTGGACACATACTGTGTCGACAGCCAAACGATTCACGCTGTTCGAGCTCGAACTCAAGCCGGGCAACCCGATGCAGTACCGCTACGGTGAAAGCTGGCGCGACATCGAGCCACGGACGGTGCAGGTCGGTGGGCAGGCGCACACGGTGTACATGAGCCACCATGGGCCGATCCTGGCGGGCCGCGTGCTAACCTGGACCGACGAGAAGGCCTATGCGATTCGCGACGCGATTCTCGACAATGTAGTGGCGCTTCCGACCTACCAGGCGCTGCAAATGGCGGCATCGGTCGCGGACGTGGAAGACGCGATCAGCCTCGGCGGCATTTATTTCGTGAACACGATCGCCGTCGACCGTGCGGGCGACGCGTTCTACGCCGACATCTCATCGACGCCGAACGTCGACGATGCTCATCTAATGCGCTGCGGCCGCAGTGTCGAGGGCTTGCCGCCCGACTTTCCCGTGCTGGATGGCGCCGACCCAAGCTGTGAATGGCCCGTGGATGCGCGCAGCACGATACCGGGCAACATGCCGGCCGACGACATGCCGCGCGCCACCTCCCGACTTTACTTCACTAACTCCAACGACAGCTATTGGCTATCGAACCCGGATCGCCCACTCGAGGGCTTTCCCCGCATCATCGGCACGGAAAAGACAGCGCAAAGCCTGCGCACCCGGTCGGGGCTCGTCTATCTCGATGAGCAGGTGGCCGGTGGCGGCAAACTCACACCGGATGACCTGCAGTCGATCCTCTACAGTCACCGACACTACGGCGCAGAGTTGCTGCTCGACGACGTGCTCGAAGTGTGCGAAGACGCCGGCGACGATCTCGCCGAGGCCTGTTCGATTCTCGCCCGTTGGGACCGCACGGCACGCGTCGACAGCCGCGGAACCCAGCTGTGGACGGAATTCTGGGAACGGGCGCGGCGGCTCGACGACCTGTACGCGATACCCTTCGATGCAGCGAATCCAGTGCATACCCCGAGAGGCCTGAATGTTGATGAAGACGCGGTGCGAGCCAATCTCATTGCGGCGCTGGCCGCAGCATCCCAGCATCTCGACGCGGCGGGAATCGAAGCCGACGCCCCTGGGGCGAGGTGCAGTTCGCCGAACGCGGTAGCGAACATATCCCAATTCCCGGTGGGCCGGGACGGCATGGGGTGTTCAGCTATATCGAAACCGGCTTCACGGTCGGCGAGGGGTATACGCCGATCGAATCAGGCAACAGTTACATCCAGGTGGTTACATGGAACCAGGACGGCGACGTCGACGCCCGTGGGATCCTGACCTACTCGCAGTCGCCGGAACCAGAGTCGCCGCATTACGCCGACCAGACACGTCTTTACTCACGGGGTGAATGGCTCGATCTGCCATTCACCGAGGAAGAGATCATGGCCGACCCGAATGTGAAATCGCTGCAACTGCAGGAATGACTGGCTACTTAGCGGCCAAACGTCCAGGCGCTACTACTCAACAGTAACGGACTTGGCCAAATTGCGCGGCTGATCGACATCCGTGCCCTTTAGAACGGCGACGTGGTAGGCGAGCAACTGCAGGGGGATCGTGTAGAGAATCGGCGCCTGGAAATCCTGGATCAGCGCGGGCATACGCATCGTATGGATACCGACGCGATCGCCGAACTGGACGCGCGGGTCCGCGAATACGTATAGCTGACCGCCACGCGCGCGGACTTCCTGCAGGTTGCTCTTGAGCTTTTCCAACAGTTCGTTGTCGGGCGCCACGGCGACGACCGGCATATCCTCGTCGACCAGTGCCAGGGGTCCGTGCTTGAGTTCGCCTGCTGCATACGCTTCGGCGTGGATATATGAGATCTCTTTTAGTTTCAGCGCACCTTCCATGGCAACCGGATTCTGCACGCCGCGGCCGAGGAACAGCGCATGATGCTTGTCCACGAAATGCTCCGCTAACGCTTCGATAGCGCTGTCGAGACTCAGTACCTGCTCAATCAGCCCCGGCAGTTCGCCGAGCTGGGCAACCAGTGCACGCTCCTGCTCTTTCTCAAGACCGTTGCGCCGCGCAAGTGCCACCGTCAGAAGCGCCAGCGCGGCGAGCTGGGTGGTAAACGCCTTGGTCGAGGCGACGCCTATTTCCGGACCGGCGCGTGTCATCATCACCAGCTCGGATTCCCGGACCATCGAACTTTCGGGCACGTTGCAGATGCAAAGTGTCGACTCATAGCCAAGCTCCTTCGCGGCCCGCAACGCTGCCAGCGTATCCGCTGTTTCACCGGACTGGCTGATTGCAATGAACAGTGTGTTCGGCGGCACAACAGGCGAACGATAGCGATATTCACTGGCGATCTCGACGGTGCACGGCAGGCGGCACAGCTGTTCGATCCAGTATCGTGCAACCAGACCGGCGTGATAACTGGTGCCGCACGCGACGATATGCACGCCTCGAGTTGCGTCAAGTACTTTGACTGCGCCGGGTCCGAACGCTGCGTCCATCACCTTGCCGTTCGCGATGCGCTCCTCGAGTGTTCGCGCTACGGCAGCGGCCTGTTCATGAATCTCTTTTTGCATGAAATGCCGGAAGCCGCCGCGTTCCGCCGCGTCCGCCGTCAGCTCACTTTCCTTGACGGGGCGTTCGACCTGGTCGCCCCTGGCATCGAAGATGGTGACTTTCTTCTGCTCGACGACCGCAATATCGCCCTCTTCGAGAAACTGGAATTTGCGAGTAACCGGCAACAACGCAGCAACGTCGGAGGCGACGAAATTCTCGTCGAGGCCAAGGCCGATGACGACCGGGCAGCCGGCACGGGCCAGCACCAGCTTGTGCGGGTCCGACGCGCTCATCACGACAAGCGCGTATGCGCCTTCGAGTTCCGCCACTGTCGCCTTGACCGCTTCCGCGAGATTGCCAACAGTCTCAAGGTGGTAACGAATGCGATGGGCGACGACTTCCGTGTCGGTCTCCGATTCGAATCGGTAGCCGCGCGCCTTGAGGTCCTGACGCAGCTCCTCATAGTTCTCGATGATGCCGTTGTGCACGATAGTAATATTGTCGTGCGACATCTGTGGGTGGGCGTTGCTCTCGCTCGGCGCGCCATGGGTGGCCCAGCGGGTATGCGAGATGCCGGTACTGCCGCGTAACGGAGTGTCGTCGAGCGCGTTCTGCAGTTGCTGAACTTTTCCGAGCCTGCGCACGCGTGAGACTGCTGCGCCTTCCATGACAGCAATGCCGGCTGAGTCGTAACCGCGATACTCGAGGCGCCGCAGACCCTCCATCAGTATCGGGACGACGTTTCTTTCAGCGACTGCGCCGACTATTCCACACATGCAATTGCTCTCCTTCGCTTAACCGGGTAATTGTCTCAGCAAACCCGGACGGGCAGGTTGCAGGACTTCACGAATTCCGGCAAGGCCCTGATGCTTCATTGGAGATGCCATGGATAGGGTCTTAGCAACTAACTGTTTTTATTGAGGAATCAGCTTTTCTTGACGGGCCGTTTCCAGCCATCGACCGTTACTTGCCTCGCCCTGGCTACCGTCAGCGCATCAGGTGGCGCCGGTTTCGAAATGGTCGATCCGGCCCCGATGGTGGCGTTCGCACCGATTTCCACGGGCGCGACCAGCTCTACACCCGATCCGATGAATACGCCGTCTCCGATCACGGTTCGGTACTTGTTGGCACCGTCGTAGTTGCAGGTGATCGTACCGGCGCCGACATTGACGTCACGCCCGATCGTCGTGTCACCGATATAAGACAGGTGATTGACTTTGCTGCTTGCGGCGATCGTGGATTTTTTGACCTCGACAAAATTACCGATCTTCACGTCCTGATCGAGCTCCGCACCGGGCCGCAGCCGCGCAAACGGCCCGATCTCACAATTGTCGCCCGTGTGTGCGCCGACGATATGACAATACGAATGTATGACGGTGCCCGCACCGACAGTGCAGTCACGCAACACATTGTGTGCCTCGACCTTTACGTTGTCGCCCAGGTTGACATCACCCTCGAAAACCACATTTACGTCGATGAACACGTCGCTGCCGCAGGTGAGCGTGCCACGTATGTCGACGCGCGCAGGATCGGCGAAGCCAACGCCGTTCGTCATCAGCTCCCCTGTGAGACGCAGCTGGAGGGCACGCTCGGCATCCGCGAGCTGCTTTCGGTCATTGATACCCATAACTTCCTTCCAGTCCCCGACCTTGATCCCGTGTACCTTGACGCCGTCTGCAACGGCCATGCCGATTACGTCTGTCAGATAGTATTCGCCCTGGCTGTTTTCCTTGTCGAGTCGCGCCAGCCAATTCTTCAGCGCACCGGCTGGCGCGCTAAGGACACCAGTATTGATTTCAGTAATACTCAGCTCGGCTTCGCTTGCATCTTTTTGCTCGACGATTTTCTGTACGTTGCCATCGCGGCGAACGACGCGACCGTATCCATGCGGGTCCTCGAGGTCCACGGTGAGCAATGCGATCTCATTGGACGTACCGGTCCCAAGCAGGCTTTCGAGAGTGGTTGCACGAATCAGCGGCACATCACCGAAGAGAATCAGCACACGATGGTTGTCCGGCGTGTCCGGCATGGCCTGCTGTGCCGCATGCCCGGTTCCGAGCTGACGGTCCTGCAGTACCCAGCGGATAGTCTCGTCCGGCAAGGATGCGATGACAGTCTTTCCGCCGTGGCCGTAGACGACGCATATATCGTCCGCGCCGACCCTCTTCGCGGCATCGACAACATGCTGCAAAAGCGTCCGTCCGGCAAGCGACTGCAACACCTTGGGCGCGCTTGAGCGCATCCGGGTACCTTGACCGGCCGCGAGAATGATAATGCTGATCGCCAATTAAAAAGACCTTTGCGGAACGCGATCGCCGGGTTTTCCGGCTTGTTGGCAGCGCATGATACAGGAAGCCGGTGGCCATTTTGTGCGACCCGATCCGTATCACGACGGGTTGCAGTAGTGGTGTAATTGCACGATGACAGGTCTCGCATTGCGGCTGGTTGTGTTACTGGCGCTGACAAGTTGCAGCAGCGAGATTTACCTGCGCGAGGGTGTAACGGATGGCGATACGTTCTATCTCTCCCACAATGCCCTGGTGGATGCGGATCCGGTTTTGCAAAGCTGGGGCAGTTACAGCCTAACCCGCAGCGTCTGCCAGTTGCAGATCGGCGGCGACAATCCGGCCCGCGCGTCATCCTTCGAGTGCGAACTTACCGCCCGCCGGCACCTGGTCGAAAGCTGGGTTGATCACCAGAGCGAAGAACCTTGGGTTAGCGATCCGTATCTCGATTCCCTGAGCAACGTTCACGCGGCCGGCTACCTGCCGGAGTACGTGGCGTACTACCTGAACAGGCAGCAGTGGCAATTGCCGTCAGATCTCGACAATGGCGATTTTGAGGTCTGGCGTCGCCAGTACTTGAGGCGACACAAGGCAGAAACGCGACTCACGGGCTCGTGGAATTACGCCCGCAAGGTGAACGTCATACACTGATCAGCCGATCGCTTCGCTTTGCAGTCGCACGCTATTGCAACAGAAACGCGATAAAGCCCGGACCGGCCTGCGACGGACAGCCGCAGGCCGCTCATGGCAACGCAACTCAGCGTTGCACTATGCGCAGTACGACGCGCCGGTTCTCGGCCTTGCCGCCTGCCGTATTGTTATCGGCAATCGGCTCTGACTCGCCGTAGCCACGGGTCGTCAAACGGTCTTCTGTGACCCCGCTGGCGACCAGGTAGTCTCGTACGGTTGCAGCGCGACGCGCTGACAATCCTTCATTGTATTCCGCGGTTCCGTCACTGTCGGTGTGACCCGCGACTTCAACTCGAATGCTCGGATTCTTCACCAGGGTGGCTGCTGCGTCATCGAGTACCGATTCGGCACCCGGCAACAAGCGGTCGGAGTTCGATTCGAAATGGACCCCTTGCAGCCGGATTTCCTCCTTGATCTCGCAACCCCGGATATCGACCTGAACGCCTGGCGCCGAATCAGGGCAGCGATCGAGACGATCGACTACACCGTCGTTGTCGCCATCGAGTTCGCAACCCTTTTCATCGACGGCAGCGCCGCGAACGGTGTCCGGACACTCGTCCTTGTCGTCGGACACACCGTCTCCGTCACTGTCCAGCGGACATCCTTCGGCGTCGACTCTCACGCCTTGCGGCGTGCCGGGACAACGGTCGACTGAATCGACCACGCCATCGCCGTCGCTATCGGCTTCGACCACCGGCGGTACTGCGGTTACGGTTGGTGCGCCGAACGGAAACTGGATGCCCAGGCTGAACAGGTTGTCCTGTGTATCGATGTCAGCGATTTCATGCGAGCGCAACCGATACTCGGCGCGCAATGCGATATTGCTGTCGCCGAAGATATCGGCCAGAAAGCCCGCACCGCCGGAAAGCATCAGACCATCGGACTCATCTGCGCCGTCGGGATTCAGGGTGAGGTATCCGGGACCCGCAAAAAGGTACGGCGTAAACCGGCCGGCGCGATTGATGACCAGCTGCAGATCCACACCGAGGCCGGTCTGGCTTTGTCCTGGAAACCCGTCCAGTTCTGCTGCCATGAGATAGCCCTCGAGGTTCCATGGCCCCTCGAAGGCCTTGCCGAAACCGAACTGGCCGCCTGCAACGCCGTCATCGAGCTGTGAGATGTCGTCATCGTCGATGTAAGACCCCATGACGGTAAAGTACCCCTCACCCGCCTGGGCGTCGGCCCGGACTGTTTGTGGTTGCAGGCCAACAACGAGTAGGGCCGCGACAAGGCTTATCCAGATTTTCATACGATGGCGCTCCGCAAACTGCATTATGTCAACCAGTATACGCTATCAGGGTTGCAGATCGACCGAATAGTTAAGGACCACCGCCAGGAAGCCGGGGGTGTCTGCCATGTCGTCGCCTGTGAAGCCGAGTGTGTGCGAATTGACACATTTTACGTTGGGTAGATTAGCGAGCAACTCCACCGGCCGGTAGTGTTTGAGGCTCAGTTCGAGTTTGAGCGGCGTCTCAAGCACATACGGCTCGAATTCGTCGATGCGTTCAAGCGCTGCACGGGTACTTGCACGTATGACGTCGTAAGCGGCAGCAGGCCTCCCGACACGACGCCAACGCCACCTTCCATATCCGCCGAAATGTACAGCTCCAGCGACGGCTGCTCCGCGCCGGGCGTCGTGGCTTCCTGCTCGGCCTCGACGGTGGCCCACGCTCCGGTCAACGCCAGCATCAGAATTGTAGTTTTCATGCGCATTGCTTTACTCCTTGAGTTCTGATGAACCGCTGGTTGCGGTGGCATCACCGACAATTCGATGCGGTTGAAGTCATCGGGCGTTTTGACGAAGATCGCTGGAAAAGGACCTTCGTTGTCCTTCGGCAGGTCGCCGCGACATGGGTATCTCCGTGTGAGGTCCAGGGTTTGCCGTCAAGAATAGGTACCCGGTGAGCCACGGTCAAAGCGATTCGCTGCGGCGATCCGAGTAATAAGAGTGAACTGAGTTGACCATGAGCCGCATTATCTCACTCACTTTACCGCTAGTCGTGGCCGGACTGCTCTTCGCTTGCACAGATGCAGAACGAAACAGTGCCGACAAGGAAGTTGCTGCAGAAGCCGACAGGAATTACAGCCTGGGAACCGGCGGCAGCAATAGCGAATCGCGGCAGGACAGCCCGTATCTCATTCTCGTTTCCATCGACGGATTTCGCTGGGATCACCTCGACCGCTATCCGGCACCGGCCATCGAACAGCTCGCGGCATCCGGCGTCAGGGCAAAGGCACTTGTGCCTGTATTCCCGTCTCTGACATTTCCCAATCATTATTCGATCGCCACGGGTCTTTATCCGGCGAATCACGGGATAGTCGGCAATAATTTTCCCGGCATGGATCAGGACGACTGGTATGCCTACAAGGATCGCGGCTCGGTGCAGGATGGACGCTGGTATGGGGGCGAACCGATCTGGGTTGCCGCGGAGCGCCATGGGCTGGTCAGTGCGGCCTTTTTCTTCGTTGGCACGGAAGCACCGGTCAGCGGCATCTCGCCAACGCACTGGTTTGATTTCGATCAGGAGGTACCCGGGGCAGAGCGTGTTGACCAGGTGCTTGAGTGGTTGTCGCAGTCGCCGGAAACCCGGCCGCACATGATCACGCTTTACTTCGAAGAGGTTGACCAGGCGTCGCACCGCTTCGGTCCGGACTCAACCGAGAGCATTGCGGCGATTACCAACGTAGACAGCCATATCGACCGGTTGGTCAGGGGCGTCAGCAACCTTGCAATTGCCGATGAGGTGTCGATCCTGCTTGTATCGGATCACGGACAGTCGTCGTATCGGCAGGATATCGAACCCCTGATTCTTGACCAGGTCGTGGATCTCGACGGCATCGCGGTCGTGGATGGCGGCTCAGCAGCATTTTTGTTTGCCCGTGAGGTGGACCGGGCGCGGCTTGTCGCGGTACGCGATGCAATCAACGACTCGTGGCAACATGGCCGTGCGTGGCTGCGCGAGGAAGCACCGGAGTCGTTTCACGTTACCGGCAATTCACGCTTTCCCGAGATTATTGTACTCGCGGATCCGCAATACGGCGTCATCGGCACGGCGGAGCGGCATTACATCATGACAGCCGGCGACCATGGCTGGTCACCGGAGTTTCCGGATATGCACGGCATCTTTATTGCGGCCGGACCGCGGTTGCCGCGAGGCGCGGTGATCGATGCAATCAGCGCAGTCGATGTGTATCCGATGATGCGTGAGATTCTTGAGTTGCCGCAAGTCGAGGTCGACGGCGATGCGAGTGTGTTGTTGCCGATGCTGGGGGAGCGCTGAGGGGAACGTGCATCGCCCGTCAAGCGGGCTCTGCAATGCCTGTAGGAGCGCGCCTCGCGCGCGAACGGGCAAGGGTTGATCGATGCGCATTCGCCCCGCAGGGCGGGCTCCAACAAGGCTTGTAGGAGCGCGCCTTGCGCGCGAACGGGGCTAGGCGATACTCCTCAATCGATCAGCTGGCTTTTTCGAGCTGGTAGTACTCCATAAGAATCTGCGCAACTTCCGGTCGCGAAAACTCCGCCGGCGGCGCAATGCCCTGGCTCAGCATATCCCGAACCTTCGTGCCGGACAGGAACACATAGTCTTCCGGCTTGTGGTCGGGTGCTTCGTTCATCATTACCACGCGCTTGAGTTTCTTCGACCAGGCCGTGTGGTCGGCCTTGAAGATCTGGATTTCCAGTGCGCCTGCCGGTACCTGTTCGTCGAAAATCGTCTGCGCGTCGAACGGCCCGTAATAGTCGCCTACGCCCGCATGATCGCGACCCACGATAAGGTGAGTAGCGCCCATATTCTGCCGGAAGATGGCGTGCAGTACCGCTTCCCGCGGGCCCGCGTAAAGCATATCGAAGCCGTAGCCGTTGACGATCACCGTGTTGGCAGGGAAGTACACGTCGACCATCTTGCGAATGCAGGCATCCCGGACATCGGCCGGAATATCGCCGGCTTTGAGCTGACCCAACAGCATGTGGATGACGACACCGTCTGCGTGCAGACGCTCCATCGCCATACGACAGAGTTCTTCGTGCGCCAGGTGCATGGGGTTGCGCGTCTGGAAGGCAACTACGGTCTTCCAGCCTCGCTCGGCAATTTCGGCGCGAATCTGCGTCGCCGTGCGAAAGGTGTCCGGAAAATCCTTTTCGAAGTAACTGAAATTCAGCACCTGGATATTGCCGGATACGCAATAGTTGCCCAGTTTGCGAAACACCGAAGCGCCAGGATGCTTTTCGTCGAGCGTGCCGAAAATCTGCCGGGTCATGGTTTCAATCTGGTCTGCACTGACCGGCTCAATAGCCTGCACATCCATAATGGCGATCAGGGGCTCACCTGCGACGTTCGGGTCGCGCAGCGCAATGCGGGACGCTCCCTTGATCCCAGTGACATCAGCGGTAAGGTTGAGGACCGGCACCGGCCAGAATAATCCGTCGGTCGTATGCATCGTTTCGGCAACCGAAAGCGCGTCGGCGAGGTTCATGAAGCCTTTGAGCGGCGTAAAATAGCCGCCGCCCAGCATGACCACGTTGGCCGCCGCAGCAGAGTTCAGCAGCAGTGACGGGAGTGTCTTCGCTTCGGCCAGCAGGGCTTGCCGCTGCGTTTCGTCAGACACAAAAAGAGCATTCAGGGCATCAGCCCCATGGGGTTTGATCACGGTCGTTCTCCAGATATTCGGTTAGATTGCTGCAGTTGCAGCGGTGTCAGCCTTGTCGTCGGCGCGAGTGAAGTATTGCTGACGAATGATTCCATGCTTCAGCAGGTAGTCGATAACGATCCTGACCTCCTGCTCGAGCGTCATCTCATCGGTGACCAGGTGAATTTCCGGGTTCTCAGGTGCCTCATAGGGATCACTGATGCCGGTGAAATTCTTGATCTCGCCCGAGCGTGCCTTTTTATACAGGCCTTTGGGGTCGCGTTCTTCCGCAGTTGCCAGTTTGCAGTCGACGAAGACCTCGACAAAACTGAGGCCGGCCGCGTCATGCAATCGCCGGACCTCGTCCCGATCGCCCTTGTACGGGCTGATGAAGCTCGACAGCGAAATAGTACCGGCATCACCGAAGAGTTTTGCGACTTCACCGATGCGGCGTATGTTTTCCTTGCGGTCTTCTTCGGAGAAGCCGAGGTTCTTGTTGATGCCCAGCCGCACGTTGTCGCCATCGAGACGGTACGAAAGCTTGCCCATATTGAAAAGAGCGCGCTCGAGCGCCACTGCAATGGTGCTTTTGCCGCTGCCAGACAATCCGGTAAACCAGATTGTCGCACCCTTCTGCCGGAGAATTTCGTAGCGGTCCTCGCGTGAAACATCTCCGCCGTGCCAGGTTACGTTTGTTGCCTTTTGTTCAGTCATTGGTCTTCCCTTCGTTCCTTGATGGTTAATGATCTGCCGAAGTCGCTGGTCGCGCTTCGACGTGATTTCTATCGGCCTTGCGTCGCTCGGAAAAACCGTGCAACAGAAGGTCGGTGCATTTCTGGATGATGTCGAACAGGTCAAGATCCGGATCACGAACGATGACATCACCCCACGCATTGCAAATGCCGATGACGGCTTGTGCAGCGAAATGGCAGTCGATCGAGTCGCGGATCACGCCCTGGCGTATGCCTTCCTCGAAGATACTTTCGAGCAGTTGTCGATAGCCGCTCCCCATCTTCTTCAGGATCGTGCGCTTCTCTTCCGGCAGATAAAGTCGCTCGTCGTTGTAAACCTTGAGCGCCTCGTTCTTTTCCCGGTAACTCGACAGATGGGAGG
>JBGTHC010000127.1:0-3445 GCA_041746375.1 Woeseiaceae bacterium | reverse complement strand
GCGCTCGTTTCGTCGACCAGAATGCGACGCACCCCACTCCAGTCCCGGGCGGCATGGGCCGCGCTCACGTAATGATCGATCACCCGCCAGAGCCGCTTGTCGGTCTCACCCAGATGCCGGGCCGCAGCCGAGACACTCATCTGCTGGGCTAGCAGCATGATCATGGCCTCCATCATCAACGTAAACCCGCTCCCGCCTCGTGCCCATGGCACGCTGACCTGAAGCACCCCATGCTCGGCGCAGGCCACTCGCGGCACTCGCGCCGCTAGTTCGGTGCGGTGCTGCCAGAAATCCAGATGCCTCCACTTCTTTTCCACGGTGTCATGCACCGCGCAGGACTGCCCACACCTTGGGCACCCAAACCGCCTGCCCACCTCGAAATCGAGCTTCAACTTCAACTCCCGACCCGGCGCATCCATCGCGCTTTTCATCACTTTCCAGCCACCATCCAGTCCCAACGCTTGTCCAAAGAGAACGTTTGCATTCATCCCTCAGCCTGTTCCCCCCGAACCCCCGCCTTCAATTCCGCTACCCACTCAATCCGTCGAGGAGCCCCAATGTCCGGCAGGCTCGACGCCGAGGCAGCGCTGGGATCGGAGAGCCCGTCCGTAGAGCCGAGCCATCTTGGTGTTGACCCCGGTTTCGTCGAGAAAGACGAGACGAGTGCCGTCCCAGCTGCCCTGAATCGAGCGCCACTGCGCCCGGGCAGCTTTTACGTCGGGTCGGTCTTGTTCGGCGGCACGGATCGCTTTTTTTTAAAGGTGAGTCCCATCGCATCCAAGCGATACCAGAGTGCGCTGACACCGAGCTTGATCCCCAGCTGCTCGTCCAGACGTTGACGGATTGCCTCCAAGGTCAGGTCGTTTTTCTCCTCGATCCATGCGGCAACCGTGTCTTCATGACCTTCGAGTCGGGAGCGTAAATACCCGCCGATCTTGCTGGCTCGGCAATGACCCTGCTCTCGCTGCCTTTGCCAATACCGATCCACGCTTCGAACGCTTACCCGGAAGCGCTCAGCCACGTCCGCGCTGCTACCTCCAGCCGCTCGCGCTTCCACAATCCGCTCTCTTAAATCCTGGCTCAATGTTCGCATTCCGAGATTATTATTGATAAGCTTCCTAGCGTACAAGCCTTTTCGTCAAACTATTTTCAAACTGCTCTAGGGGTTGGCTGCAGCGCCTTGTTAGCCGTCATTGTGTTGAAAAGCCGTATGTGACAAATCCATGTTCGTAGTGCCACCCGGTTGCGTGGATAGTCAAAGCAACTGGCTCATGATCGTAGACAATTGAAAACGATTGCCACGACTTGCCGTCCAATTCCTCTTCCTCAACTACCTCTGTTCCTTTTGTAATTTTTACCTCGCAATTTCCATATGGGTGATTGCGTGCATAAATTTTGAGTCGGCCTGACGAGTTTTCAGTGATCGCTGAAAAGTCAATTGATCCTGGTTTGTTCTCGGAGAGCGGTTCGACGAGAAAAACGTTAAATTTCCCGAGTGCTTTCTTGTAAATTGGGGGATCGTGGCTTTCGTCACGACGAGCTCCAAGCATCTTATCATCTTGTTTATCGAGTATCTTATGTGCTGATACAATCTTCAGGAGAGGGTCAGTAACAGAATCAGACGTGAAGTTCTCTAGATCGGCAGCGCCGAGATACGAGATTGCTATAAAAAGAGAGGCGAATAATGCGATGTGTTTCATTGGATTTGTATATTATCGGCTAACGTCAAGCTCAGCAACCCTGAACGGGCGGCCGGAGGCTACTGGTGATCAACTGCAGATAGCGGGTGGCGCAACCCAGCCGCGCAGCGGCTAAGGGTTGGCTGCAGCGCCTTGTTCGGCGAATTTAAGCAGCTCTGAAAGTGGGAGTGTGTAAACTCGCTGGTTACTCCCTCGATGATTTGAGAATCGTAGAGAGAAGCGGGATATAGCATCTCTCGACACTGTAACTTCAACTGAGACGTAGTCAAAAAGTCTATTTTGTTCTACTGACTCTTTTGTGGCAAAGCTGTCGAGTCGTGATGAGAACATAAGCGATGTTCCGTCATACTCTTCTACATATACATTTATATCCTCTGCAATTTCGTCATCTGTCGATATCTTGACAAACAATAAATAGTTGTCGTTGCGGAGATTGTCAGCAATGCATTCAATGCCAAAACCCTCATTTTTGAGGGTTTCTACAGTTGAATTATCAGGCGAAGCAATATCGCCACTCTGACTCGTTGAAACAAATATCAACGCGAAGAAGGCAAGTGACGACAAAACGTTTGAGAACGGCCGAGCAGATTGGAGAAAGCTCATTTTTTTCATCCGCCGGAGGCTGCATGCCGAACGTCAAGCTCAGCCACCCTGAACGCGGTTACGAGTATGACGTCGCAGTCTGCTGCAGGACGGGCGTCCGAGCAACCCTAGCAGACTGTTGAAGAACGACGACTTATTGGGAAGAGATGGAAGCTTGGATGAGTTAGCAATAGGGAGATTGCGGCGTGGCGAATGAGGTAGAGCAAAGCGACCGGGTCGGCTGCAAAGTAGATTGACCGGAAGAGGCAGTGAACTGGCAATAAATGAGCAGGAATGCGGGCGATCCACTGCTTGGTGGTGCCGATTCCCAGCAGAGTTCGCAGAAGCAGGCTCAAGTTGAAACAGGCAGCGGCGATTTTGTGTCGTTTGGTCAGGTTGGTGACTCCGCGGAGATGGCAGCGACGCAGACCGCCTTCGTCGAGGACGTGCTCGAAGGAGCGCTCGATGTGTTGGCCGCGGGAGCGTAGTAGCGCCTTGCCGCTCTTGCTGCCGACGGCCCGGGCAGCGGCTCGCAACGCACGACGGTGCGTGGCGCTGGCATTGGCCAGGTTACGGCGGTGGGCGTTGGCGTCGCCGATGACGGTGCGCAGTTCCATCTCCTGTTGGAGGGAGGCAATTTCGTCGATGGCAAAATAGCCTTTGTCCGCGGTGAGCGAGACCACTGGACGCTCGGCGATCTCGTGGACAACTTCCACGGCGTGAGCCACCCGCTCGGCCAACTCTCGGGTGTCGGCGTGATCGCCGGGCAACACTTCGGCAGCCACGATGGCTCCGGTTTCCAGATCGGTCGTATGTTCGGGTTTGTAAATCATGTCACAGGCCCCGTCCTTGGTCCGGCCCACGCGGGCGTCCTCATCATGCGGGTTCTTCCAGTCCGCGTTGCTGGTCTTGCGCCCGGGCCGTTTGCGGTCAAATCGGCGCACCGCCTCGCTGTTCTCCGGATCGATCCCGGCTTCAGCCGCCAGCCTGCGCACGTAATCCCAGTAAGCCTCTTCGGTGTTGCGATGGACCAGACTGCGCAGGCTGGCGTTGGCCTCCATCACGCTCGAATCAATTCCCAGATGCCGCCCCTTGAAGAGCCCGTTGGCCTTGAGTGCACCCAGGATGATCTCGAAAACCTCTTGATAAACCTCCATTCCCAG